>ONWK01000168.1 GCA_900321505.1 uncultured Eubacteriales bacterium | reverse complement strand
GGCAGCTTTACCGTCGCAGGATCCTCAGTCTCCGTTTCTTCAACTGAATTCTCCGGCAGTATTACCGTTTTCGGCTCATCATCCATCATTTCTTCATCCGAATTCTCCGGAGTCATCTGATCTTTCTCTTCCATGGCATTCTCCTCTTAATCAAGTAGTCTGTCAGAATTTTCCTGAACTTCCTCCGTGTGTGCTACCGGAAGATGAGGTAAATGTACTGCTTCCTCCGCCGCCGCTCGACGAGCGTTCTATCCTGCGGAATTCCCTGTGTACCAGAAAATCATGGGCTCCCGTGATCGTTGAACCCGTAAGATAACCGGTTGCGTTCTTTGCTTCCTTAACTGTCTTTGTATCGGCCTTAAGCAGCGATGCCCGGCCAAAGCCTATACCAAGGCCTGCAAGTATGGAAATGATCGCATCCCTGACACCTGCGAAGGGCTTCTTCGGAAGCCGGCCGCTGTCATAGGGCTTACCCTTCTCATACTGCTTCAGAAAGTCGTCTGCATAATCCGCAAACTTTTTAAATGCATCAAAATAATTATTTTCCTTCAGCAGATCTCTGAGCTGCTCAACGATCCAGTTCTGACCCGCATCCGTAAAGGCCTGGATACATGTTCCCTTGGTAACGATCGCCCAGTCCCTGGCCTCCATGCTGAGCATGTACACCAGACCGTTCTGGTTATAATCGTTATAATCATAGAAATCTGCCGCGTAACCTTTCGCGTCCTGACCCTCAAGGCTCTTATTCGTATAAATGACTATATCCACGCCATGCTCCGAGGATATCTTATCCAGTTTTTCGGCCAGCTGCTGATACTCCGATGAACTCAGAATTCCCGCGTCATCCACCAGATGATTTCCCGCTGCCGCTGCCGGCCTCGGAAGGAAGATAGCCGCAAGGAAGAGAAATGCAGCAAAGGCGAGGAACAGGATACTGTGTCTGTCTAACTTTCTCATATTCCCACCCCCTTACCGAATCCACCAGATAAAGAAACAAACGGCAAAAACGATGAGCGCCGTAACGATCGCAGTCCTGAGGAAATACTTCTTGTACAGCGACTTATCATACGGCAGGTCACCGATGAACTTACCTGTCTGTCCGTTCATTGCAAAGCGATACTGGTTTCCGTTCCATGTGGTATTGAGGATCCACACGGGAAGAAGCGCATAATGCGAGGCTGACTTGTGCACCTCAACATTTGACTGCTCCATGGAGTGCGTATTAAATTCATGAAGCGAATCCCCCAGCACCTGCTCGGCGCTGCTGCGGATACGCTGAAGGCCGCGCTTCATGCAGTCCTCCGGAGACACATCATACTTATCCGCCATAAATCCGGCCAGATAAGCAGTGGAAAATGCAACCGCCTCCGACATATCAAACGGCTCTATGGAGTCCATCATGGCGTCCTCCATCTTCGATGCGGCATCCACGGGGATACCCTCGAAGGTAAGCTCACCGGAGCGGTATACATCAAAATGCTCGATCTCCTCGCCGTTAGGAACCGTACGTGTACGGGTTGCGGAGAATTTTGCCTCTGCAAAGCACTCTGCATCAAAAAGCCAGAAGGGCACATAGACACCCTTGATCTCATCGATATGCTTCTGATTCTTGAATACCGGCGGAACCAGCTTCTTGCTGGAAACGAACTCGTTCAGCTTTTCCTTGGCCGTCTTCTTGTCGATCTTGAAGGGGATCAGCAGCTCCGGCTTCAGCATACCCGAGAACTGATCATTACGGATGATGGGGCTGTCGCAGTAAGGACAGTTGGTGGAAGCAAGGGTATCATCACCCACAACCTCGCCGCCGCAGTTCTTACATACATATGACATAAGGCCGTCATCATTAACGTTCCACTGCTGTGTCTGACCCATTTCAAGAGTCTGATTTTCATTAAATGTACCGACCTGCGGAGCCTCACCGTCAGCCCCTGAAGCTGCCGCGCCCTGCGGAGCCTGCTGTCCCTGCTGCTGAGCCTGCATAGCCTGGTCATATGCCGCAGGATCATAGGAAGCCCCGCACCACGGGCAGATCAGCTTCTGGGTCTTACTGTCGAACTCCATTGAGCCGTTACAGTTTTGACATTTGTATTCCATGAATTACCATCCTTTTCCTTTTGCAATGACACTTTATTTTACCAAGTCATTCTCGTCGAAGGGATCGCCGCACTCAGGGCAGAACTTCGGCGGATTTGCCGGATCCTCCGGCTCCCAGCCGCACTTGTCACATTTATACTTGGGAGTTCCTGCCGGCTTCGGTGTGCCGCAGTTGGAGCAGAACTTGCCCTTATTTACGGTACCGCAGCTGCAGGTCCAGCCTTCCGGTGCTATCGGCTTCGGCGTGCCGCACTCGGGACAGAACTTTCCGTTAGCAGTTGCACCGCACTTGGGGCATGTCCAGCCGCCTGCTGCAGGAGCGGGCTTTGCCGGCTGTGCGGGCTGCTGAGGAGCCTGAGCCGCCTGCTGCTGAGCCATCTGCTGCTGCTGCATTCCCATGGCATAAAGATTCTGTGCATTCATTCCGCCTGCCTGCTGAGCCATGTTCATACCCATGAAGCCCATCATAGCGCCGCCTGCATTTCCTGCTGCAGTCTGCATGGAATCCTGGGTAGCACCAACCAGAGCGGCTGCTCCCATGGTAGGATCACGGTACATAGCGTTACGCTGCGCCGTCTTGATCATATCCTCATCTTCCTTGGGAAGAGTGATGGGATTCATGGCGATGCTCATAACCATGAGGCCTCTCTGGCCCCACTTTACGGAAAGCGCCTTATTAATGGCATCCTTCAGATCAGATGTGTGAGTCTGGATCTGGTTCGGACGCATTTCAAGATCTGACAGATGTCCGAAAGCTTCCGGAAGCGCATCGATGAACTCTGCCTTAAGCTGAGCCTCGATCTCGCTCTTAAGATATTCATCGGATACATTTCCTGCTACGTTCTTATAGAAAAGCAGAGGATCGGTCATTACAAAGGAATAAGTTCCGGAGCAGCGAACCGATACATCCACATCCAGGCCGATACGTGAATCAACTACACGGAAAGGAACCGGGCTCGGAGTACCGAACTTATTATCCATGATCTCCTTGGTGTTGAAATAATACACTCTCTGATCCTTGCCTGTATCTCCGCCATATGCGAAGCGCTTTGCGAAGGTCTTGAAGGTATTGATGATACCCTTACCGAGACCGCCGTAGAAAATACTGGGTTCTGTAGACTTATCATAGGTGTATTCGCCGGGAACCGCGCAGAGATCAACGATCTCTCCCTGCTCCACGATGATCATACACTGACCGTCTGCTACCGCGATACCTGATCCGTTGGAAATAATATTGTCATTTCCCTTGGTGTTGGAAGAGCGCTTAGATGTCTGCTTCTGACCCTTCTTGATAAGCACATCCCCCGGAAGTGCCTCACAGTAGAAAAACTCCAGCCACTGATCCGCAAGGGTTCCGCCGGCTGCCCCGAGTGCTGCTGAGATAAGACCCATAATGATAACCTCCTCTTTGAGTTTTAATGATTTTTAGCATCCTGAGATGCGCTCCGATCTTATAAACACCGGACCCGCAGATGCCATTAGTTACTATACGACAAAACTATCCCATCCTATTGGACATACAAAGTATATTATAGCGATTTCCGGCGAAAATAGCAAGAATTAGAGTAACTATTCACCCCCGGCTCCGAGTGCTGAATATTTACGGAAAAGAAAAAGAGACCGCCGCGTAAACGACAGTCTCTTCTTATTCCCGGACACATCCCGGTTATTCCGGGGCGCAGTCCGTACTGAAACTCATAAGTCTTATTTCTCCATGATCCATTCCCAATAGTTACCGATATGTTCCCGGGCCGAATCGTAGCCCAGCCAGCCGGAAATAAGATTAACCGTATAGCGCCAGGGCAGGGACTTGAAAACTATCTTTGCCCGCAGGGGATGCAGCATGACTTTGTCAAAATGTTTCTGCAGCCGCAGAAGATCCGGGAGTATACGCTCCGTCAGCTCGTTCACGGCTACCGGTTTGAAACCTGCCTGGCCAAAATGCTCGCTCCACTCATCCTTGGATTCGATCAGGGCCGCAGCGCTTCCTCTTGCAACTACCTTCATCGCGATCTGCTTTTCTCTGCTGTAGGTCTCAAAAGCGTCAGTTGTCGCATAATCATATACCAGGAAATGTCCGCCCGGTTTCAGGATGCGGAAAGCCTCCGCCATGATCTTATCCTTATCCTCCTTGCCGTTATGCACGATGGTCTCGATGGCATATATAACATCGAAGGTATTGTCCTCAAATTCGGGCAGTGAGGAATAATTCCTTTCCAGAATATGGATATTGGGTTTATTCGGTATTTCCTCATTTTCCACCGGGCAAAGGTCAACCCCGTAAAACTCAATGTCGGGATGAAGCTCGGCAAGATGAACGAGATTTCCGCCAAAACCTGAACCCAGCTCCAGAACCTTGTCGCCGGGCTTTGCGAAGTTTACTGCCGTCTCCGGCTGGTAATACATATCATCGATGGTGTAGGTCTTACCGTCCTTTGATACGATGAAATGCATATTGCCCTTTCCGCCATAAATACGGCGATAATTTGCATGATTCTGTTTGAAATATGCAACTATGCTTTCCGGATCATTATCTCCTTCTGTCACGAATTTATCCAGATCAATAAATTCTTCCATATAGTGAACTTTTTCTGTAACTGTCGTAAGGTTCGGCCTGGTACCCATATAATATCCTTTCTTCAATGACTCCTGATAGACTACCTGCTACTAACATATATGTTCCGTTCTGCCATCAGGCGTTTCGGGAACCGTACGCATCCGGTTCCGGAGGAACTGCCCGCGTGAAGCGAGGGTTTCTTTGTTTTCACATATCACCTGATATTATCCCGAAAAACCGGTGAAAATGCAAATGAAATATTTAATATCAACGTCTATCTTGCCGCAAGATACAGCAGATCCTCCCACCTCTTATCGACCTCAGCCTGGAACTGCTCGATAAGGTGCTCGTTGCCGGGTTTAAGAAGGTGTTTGAATCTTCCCTGAACACGGAGGAAATCCTCGATGGGGAGCTTATGCTTAGGCTCGTAGTTGATGATCCATTTGCCCTCAACCACTTCAAACAGCGGCCAGTAACAGGTATCGATGGCGAGCTTGCAGATATTTGCGATATCCGATGTCTCATAGCGCCAGCCTCTCGGGCAGGGTGCCAGGACATTCAGAAAGGCAGCGCCGGGGGTGTAGATAGCCTTCTCCGCCTTCTCATAAAGATCCTTCATCATAGGTGTAAATGTGGACTGTCCCACATAGGGAATATTATGCGCCGCGATGATCTGCGCAAGATCCTTGCGGCTCTGCATCTTACCGTTGCTTACTGCTCCGACGGGAGTGGTTGTGGTGTCCGCATACATGGGCGTTGCGGAAGATCTCTGAATACCGGTATTCATATATGCGCCGTTATCATAGCATACATAGACCAGATCATGCCCGCGCTCCATGGCGCCTGACAGTGACTGGAGTCCGATATCATAGGTTCCGCCGTCGCCGCCGAAGGTGATGAACTTATAGGTATCATCTATCCTGCCCCGCTTTTTAAGCGCATGGTAGGCCGTCTCGACGCCCGAAAGCGTCGCGCCTGCACACGCGAAAGCGTTGTGGATATAGCTGTCCTCATATGAGGTATAGGGATACATAAATGAGGATACCTCCAGGCAGCCGGTTGCATTTCCGATAACTGCATGATCCTCGGGTTTCAGTGCACGGAGCACGGTGCGGACAGTGATACCTGCGCCGCAGCCGGCACAGAGTCTGTGTCCGGGAGCAAGGCGTTCCGGCTTATTCATGACTTCTTTGAATTTGAATGGCATGTCCGTCTCCTCCTTACTTCCTTAATCCGATATACTGGAACTGTTCCACCGGAGTGCCGTTGTCGATAAGACCAAGGAGCTCCTCAAATACGGAAACAGCTGATTCATCAGTGAAATCACGGCCTGCAAGGCCATAGAAATAGTTGATCGCCGGGATGCTCAGACCCGCATCCAGCATGGCTGCCTTAAGCTCTGAACCGAGAGGTCCGCCGCAGCCGCTGAAGCTCTCCGCGCGGTCAAGGATGGCAACCGCGGAAACGCCCTTAAGCGCCTCAGCCAGCTCCTCACCCGGGAAGGGGCGGAACACACGAACCTTGATCATTCCGACTGCGATGCCCTTATCGCGCAGGATATCCACAGCATTCTTTGTATTTCCGGCTGCAGAACCGATGATCACGATGGCAGCGCGGGCGCCCTCCATGCGGTACTCCTCGAAAAGTCCGTACTTTCTGCCGGACAGCTTCTCGAAACGCTCGCATACCTCAAGGATGACCTCCTTCGCCTTCTTCATCGCAAGACGCTGGTTCATCTTCGTCTCCATGTAGAAGGGAGAATTCGCATAAGGTCCGATAGCCATGGGCATGTCGGCATTCAGCAGGAAGTTCTCAGGCTGATAGATGCCTACGAAATCCCTCACGCTCTCGGTATCCATGATCTCAATATTCATAACCGCATGACTGGTGATGAAGCCGTCCTGGCACACCATCATGGGAAGCATGACATCCGGATGCTCGGTCACGGGATAAGCCATGATGAAATTATCATAGGCCTCCTGATTGGTCTCGGCATAGATCTGGATCCATCCCGAATCCCTTGCTCCCATGGTATCCGAATGGTCGCAGTTAATATTTATGGGACCGGTCAGCGCACGGTTAACGGCGCAAAGCACAACCGGAAGTCTGTCGGAGGCCGCGATGTAAAGCTCCTCCCACATGAAGGCAAGTCCGCAGGAGGATGTCGCTGTGAGCGCTCTTGCTCCCGCTGCAGACGCACCGATAACGGCGGACATGGAGCTGTGCTCCGACTCCACCGGTATAAACTCTGTATCGATCTCACCATTTGCGATAAATGTTGAGACCATCTGGGGTATCTCCGTCGAGGGAGTTATGGGAAATGCAGGCATTACGTCAGGATTAACCTGCTTTATAGCAAGCGCAACCGCCTCATTTCCTGACATACGGTCTCTGGTACTTACCATTTTACAAGCCCTCCTTCATGGAAATAGCCCGGAAGCTGCAGACTGCCGCGCAGATGCCGCAGCCCTTGCAGTGATCGTAATCGAAATCCAGCCGCTTGCCATCCTCTACCGGGATGCAGCTGTCGGGGCACATAGGCGCGCAGAGCAGGCATTGGGCACATTTCTCCCAATTCATAACGGGAGTCTGGGTCCTCCACTCTCCGGTCTTGAAATCCCTGGATCCGCCGCCGCCATAGATCTGGTTGCCCATGGTCATGTCTGTATAGGGTGCAGTCTCATTAACCTTGCTGATATCTGTTCTTTCTTTATTGGCCATCACCGCACCTCCGTAAACCCGCGCTCAAGAGCACGCATATTTCCTTCGATAACCTCCGGCTTCTTTGCAAACTTATGCTGATAGGAGGCATACATCTGCTTCATGAACTCATCCTTATCCATAATGCCGGCAACCTTTACTATGGCTGCGAGCATGGGGGAATTCGGAAAATATTTTCCAAGGCAGTCCACCGATATCTCGCGGGCATCGATAGTATATACCGCGCCCTCATAGCCCTTCAGAAGTGAAATGATCTCCTCCTTCGGACGCGAGGTATTGATGATGATGCCGCCTTCCTTCTTCAGTCCCTTGGTCACATCAACCGCATGCAGCAGAGTCTCATCCACTACAACCACATAATCAGGCTCATAAATATTGGAATGCGCCCTGATCTCGGTATCGCCGAGTCTGTTGTAGGCTGTGATCGGCGCGCCCATACGCTCCGGACCATATTCCGGAAAGCCCTGCACGTACATGCCCGTATTAAATGCAACATCAGCAAGCAGAAGCGCCGCTGTCTTGGCACCCTGGCCTCCGCGGCCATGCCATCTGATCTCGATATGCTTATTCATAGGTAGTTCCTTCTTCCTACTTTTACTCCTGAGTCCACCCGGGGACCGATCCTCCTGCCCGAGGTTTCCGTGGCCGGTTCCATGCCTTACCCGCACCTGCACGGGGTCAGTTCCATGCCTTCCCGGAGTCGTCCCCGACCGGCAAGTCCCGTGAAAACGTGACATATAGTTTAACATTATACTAAAGAAAAGTAAAGAGAAATATGAGGAAAACAAGGGGCGGTTCCCCGGCATACCGCACCGGAGAACCGCCCGCAAAATATTAATTATGTCTGATATAACCGTTCTTTAACAACTCATACGAACGCTTACCCGCCTGCACCGACAACACGCCTCAAAAATCTTCGGTGCAGCCTCGTGCCGCTTAAAACGGCATCTCATCCTCTCCGGTATCTTTATTCACCAGTTTCTTCTCAATGTCCTTCTCCAGCTTCTCCTGCAGCTTCTCATCGATCTTCACTATCTCATTGCCTTCATCATCGTATTCGATCTCTTCCTCATCGTCACCGTCGGTTTTCACCTCGTTGTAGAAGTTAACAACGATGGATGTGATAAGAGCCACCACTACGATACCGTAACTTCCCAGGATTACCGAAAGCAGGCGTCCCACGACCGTGGTGGCAACACGGTCGCCAAAGCCTATGGTCGTAAACAGCGCGAAGGAGTACCAAAGTGCATCACCATAACCATTGAAGCTCGGTTCCAGCCGGTAGAATACCATGGAGAAGGATACTATCAGCAGCAGCAGTCCGAAGAGTATCTCTACAGCATAGGTCTTCCGGATAATCTTCCTCAGGATATTTATTTTGATTCCCGAGAAGGATGTAGCCATAACCCTTACCAATGACGAAGCCATGGAGAAGATCGACATCATGGAGATGCCCAGAACAAATCCATCTTCTTCAGTAGTTATTGTAACATAAGACAGATATGAAAAGAACGCCAGCACAAGAATAAACGCGATGATATTTCTGGGTTTCCTGTTCTTTATCATTTTCAGCGCACTGCCGAAAGGGAAAATAAAGAAGTACATTACTACTATCGCCATCAACAGATAATACACAGAATAATCATGGGTGGCAAAGAAAAGAACGGTTGCTCCCGAGGTCTTTATCACCGCGCTGACTATGTATTTCAGCTTGGGATACCAGCCTTTCTTCCAGAAACGGAGCACATAGAAAATATCTGACGCCGCGCCTGCCAGCATCAGGAATATCAGCTGTCCCCCGGTGACCTCAGGATCCGTCTCCGTCATAACGTTCAGCGCGATGAAAAGGACTCCCATATTGATGAGACCTTCAAATATCTTCATTCGCATATTCTTGTTCATATATATAACCTCCTCCGTACTGCCCTGTCCGGCCGGGACGCCGTCACTCAACCACGTTGATCACACCCTTCAGCACATAGCTAAATGTGGGGGCGGAGCAATTCTCACACTCAGTATATCCGTTCTTCAGGTAAATGGTATCCGACTCATCATCAGGATTTACACCGATGTAATCACCCTTGTACACTTCTATCCGACCTTCGATGAAATCCTCCGTCAGCTCATCTATCTTCTCCTTGCTGCCGGGAGCCGCGATATGGCTGTTAAGCTCAAGTATCTCCACCCATCCCATGTCAAGACCTGCGCCGATATCATTGCCGTGGACATCGCCCTCTACGGTCTTCTCGATCTTCTTATCCCTGAGAACGGCCTCCACCGCCCCCGATATATAGGGCTCCCAGTTGATGCGTGAACCCACCAGCGATGTGGTCGGCGCGGCATCGATGGAGCTCTGGTTATAACTGACGTGGTACACCTGCTTCACAGCATACATCTGCTCACAGGCCAGAGCCGGTCCCGTGGTATCGGAATGCTGTGAGATGATGACGCAGCCGCGTTCTATAAGCTCAAGCGCGCATTTCTTCTCCAGAGCGAAATCCGACCAGGTATTGGTGTATTTCACCTCCATAAGCGCATCGGGCACAACCGACCGGACACCGAGGAAGAAGGCCGTGTAACCCGATATCACCTCCGCATAGGGATAGGCCGCAACATAGCCCACCTTCGCCTCATCCACGGTGATATCTCCGTTATCGATCATTTCCTTCAGCTTCATGCCGGCCACAACACCGGTGATATATCTGCCCTGATAGATCTCGCCCATAAAGGTGTGATAGTTATCGGAGGCCGGATTCACGCCGGAAGCATCACTCGCAACCTGGCAGAACTGAACATCCGGATTATTTCCGGCTATCTTCCGGGCTGTTTCTCCGTAGCTGTTGATAAATATCAGGTCACAGCCCTCGGCTATAAGCTCCGAAAGCGCCTTTTCATCACCCTCGTCGCCGTTGACATTTCTCTTCACCTTCACTTCCACCCGGTCGCCGTATTTCCTCTCGACGACCTTCTGGGCCCTGATGAAATTCGCCGTGTAGGGCGTACTCTCATCCCCGTCATACAGGAAGCCCACGATTATGGAATCCCGGTCTCTGTTATTCGACTTATTTATGAAATACACGGCGGCGAAGATCGCGATCATCAGCGCCGAGGTGATCACTGTTATAAGGATTTTCGATCTACTCTCCTCTGTCATCCTTAGCCCCTTTTCCATACATACGCTCTATATCGATCTTCCCGTCCCTGACCAGCTTCAGCATGATATCGGCTATATGCGGATCGAACTGGCTGCCCTTGCAGCGCTCCAGCTCATTGATCACATAGTCAAAATCCAGCTTCTTTCTGTACACACGGTTTGCGGTCATGGCGTCAAATGCATCAGCGACGCCGATGATCCTGCCGTAGATCGGTATCTCCTCGCCCTTAAGCCCGTTGGCATAGCCCGTACCGTCGTAACGCTCATGATGGTAAAGAGCCCCGTCGACAACATTCTCGATAAGGGTGAAGTCCTTGAGTATCGCAGCGCCGCGGACCACGTGGGTTTTCATGATGGCGTACTCTTCATCGGTAAGCCGCGCCGGCTTGTTCAGTATCCTGTCGGGTATGCCGATCTTACCGATATCATGAAGCAGCGCCGCCCGCCGCAGATTCTCGCATTCCTTCTCACTGAAGCCCAGCTCCCGCGCGATCATTACGGAATACTCCGATACACGCTGGGAATGCTGGCTGGTATTCTCATCCTTCGCATCCACGGTCTTCGCGATGGCAAGGATCGTCTCATTTCCCATCTGAACCTGCTGCTGTGCGAGTTCCAGCTGACGCTGCTGGGCAGCCATGGTACGCTGGATCTGGGTCCTCGCCAGGAACCAGGTGAACCACGCCACGGCGATGACACCCACCACTACCATGTAGCTGATGAACCAGGGATTATCGTAGATCGCCTTTTCCTTCACGAACTTATATGCGCTCTCCTCAAGTATGGTCGTCTTGTCACTGTCCATCACACGCAGGTAAAATGTATAGCTTCCCGTGGGCAGATTGGTGTAGGTGACCGACGACAGCTCACTCTGATAGATCACTGTGGGCGCAGGATCAAAACCGTCGAGATAATAGCTCACATAGGGATCGTCGATGGTGTAGTTGATGACCTCGGGAAAGATCTCCAGCTTGTTGACTTCTCTTTCGATGTCAATCTCCTCACCGCGCACCACCGGATAAAGCTCACCGTCCATTTTAACCGAGGTCACCAGCATTCTGTAGGAACGCTTATGCTGGGTGTAGGCGGAGGTATCGATCCTGTATACGCCTGTATCTGTGGACACGAAAAGATTCCCCTTCTCATCACAGTAATTCCAGGAATTTGCGGTAAGGGATGCATTCATGCCGTTCTTTGCGTCCAGCAGCTCATAGCTCATGTCCGGGGTATCCGAAATAACATCCTTCTCATTCATCACATAAATGCCCGCACTGCTGAGGACGAAGAGCTTTCCTCCCTCTTCCGGCCAGATATCAAAATTATTGAAATACGGGAAGTTGGTAAGACTCCTGATCCTGAAATCCTCATCCATGCAGCAGATGCCGTTGCTGGTAACTATAAGGGTGTGAAGGCCGTCCGTGCATTTGATCATGCGAAGGATGACACCGGAAGAAAGCCCGTCATATCTGGTAAGATTCCTTACGGGTTCACCGTTTCTTATTACAACGATGCCGTCGCCGTCAGTACCCGCAAGCACTGCGCCGTCATTCAGCTCAAGAAGGCTCAGGATCACGGCATTTGAGAAGCCGTTTCCGTAGGAAAGAGTCTTCTGTATGCCCTCTTCGGTAATGTAGGACATACCTGTATCACCGGCAGCCACAACGGTGCCGTCGCTGAGCTCCATAACAACTCTCGCACGGTTTCCGAAGGAACCGCTGGAGCTGTCATAGGTTACGGTCGTTCCGTCCGGAAGCGCCTTGATCAGTCCCTTGCCATAGGAGCATATCCAGAGATTATTCCGTGAATCCCTGCGGATACAGCGGATACGCGTGCCGTTCAGCATGATGGAAAGATCGCTGTAAATCTGGGACGAGGTGCCGAGGTCTGCTATATCCAGGCCTGTATCCGTTCCGAAATACATAAGACCGTTCCACTCCTGAACGGAATTGACCACCTTCCCGGAGATCCTGCAGGTACGGTAAACATCGGTAAATACCGACTCCGACAGCCTGAGAAGGCCGAGACGTGAGGAAGTAAACCAGAGATTTCCCTGGTAATCCATGGTCATATTGTCGATGGAATTATTGAACTCCTCGGAATTGATGTGATTATATTTCCGGTCCTTATCGATGAAGCCGATGCCGGTGTCCGCGCAGATGTAGCCCCTGCCGTCCTCGGTAAAATTAATGGACTGGATATGCGTAAGATTGCCGCAGCGGATCATGTCCGTCTTCTTAAGCTCAGAACCGTCCAGCTCATATACGAAAATGTTGCTGCCAGAGGTTCCGGCATAAAGCCTTCCGTCATCGCCGAAAACGACGCAGGTATATATCTCCTCCGCTACCGGATTTTCCAAGGTTGCAAGGATCTCACCCGCTCCGAGAAGGAAAAGCTTTCCTTCAGCGTTGACTGCTGCAACATTTCCCTTATCATCCGCCGCAAGACTTTCAGCGAAATTCACCTGATTGATCACATTCAGCACCTTAAGGCCTTCGGTCAGTGAGATCACCGCAAGGCTGTCAGTGGTACCTATGTAATAATTACCATCCGCGCACCTGGTGATGCATTTCACGGAATCCGAAGGAAGCCCGGTATTCGTATCGAGAACACTGGCAATATTTTCATTGATGCAGATGGATACACCGCTGTCGTTGGTACCGATCCACAGCCTGCCCTCCTCATCTACGTAGAGACAGTTTGCATTTCTGACGGAATCGTACTCATTCATCCAGCGGAATTCACTGCCGTTGTAGCGGTAAAGGCCGGCGTAGGTGCCGATCCAGAGGATGCCGTCGTTGGTCTGGACGATATCATTTGCCTCGCCGCAGGGAAGGCCGTTGCTGCTGTCGTAAACGGTACGGACATAACCGCTGAGATCGTCAGCATCGCCGGCAGCAAAGGCATCGCCGGAAGATCCGAAGACAGCCGAAAGACCGCAGACAAGAATGAGGGCCAGCGTTGCCCCGGCCTTTTCCGCGGTTTCATTTTTATGTTTATGATCATTTTGCCCGTTATGATCATCATGTCCTTTATGATCGTCATGATCTTTGTGCTCATTATGCTCATTATGCTCATTGTGATCATTATGCTCAT
>ONWK01000133.1 GCA_900321505.1 uncultured Eubacteriales bacterium | reverse complement strand
ACTTCTCCGGAATCCCCATTGACAATGATTTCCGTTCCGTCAGTAAGATCGACCCTTCCTATGCCTGCTACAGCCGGTATTCCCATGGCTCTTGCAAGAATGGAGGAATGTGAGTTCATTCCTCCATTTTCTGTGACTATGGCCAGAACATTACGCGGATCAATCTGAACAGTCTGTGAAGGCATGAGTTCTGATGCTTTCAGAATACAAGGATGATCTATGTCATTCAGGGATCTGCATCCTATTTTAAGGATTTTCTTCAGGATGCTGTTCTTGATATCTCTCATATCGACAGCTCTTGAAGCAAACAGAGGGTCTGCGATCTCTCCTAAAGCTTTCTCATAGGATTCATAAATCTCCTTAACTGAAAAAGCTGCTGATAAACCGCCTCTTATCTTTTCAGTTATTTGTGCCCTGATTTCAGGATCAGTAAGGATCTCAAGATGTGCATTCATGATATCTGATGCTTCATAATTACCTGATTCCCTACTTTTCTCCGCAGTTTCTTTTAACTTCTGCATCAGACTGATCTCTGCATTTTCGTAAAGAGCGAATTCTTGTTCTGCATTCACAGCTGAAACAAATTCATCAGGAATATCAATAATCTCGTCTGAAATGATATGCAATACACCCATCGCAATCCCTGATGATGTGCCAGTTCCTCTTAATATCTGCATAAGTTTAGCCCTTCAATTCAGTAATAAAAGAGACAATCTGTCCTGCAACACTTTCTTCATTTTCACCTTCAACGGATACTGTAAGTTTTGTCCCCATTGCTGCACCAAGCAGAAGCACATGAATAATACTCTTGCCATTTGCAGTCTTCTCTTCATTCTTCAATGTAATTGAACAGTTCGGGAATCCCTTCAGAAAAGCAACAAGCTCAGAAGCCGGTCTTGCATGAAGTCCGCTTTCATTTACTACCTCTACGGTTCTATCTATCATTTCATACCCTTTCTCAGAGGGGAGCCGTTTCAACAGCTCCCCCTTAACCCTTTATAATTCTTATCCGCGTCCAAAGAGCATCTTCTCCAGAAGCATGTCATACATATCGATTATTTCTTTCTCTACCTTAACCGGTTTTTTGATAAGTGATGTCGATACAGTCCCCTTTGCCGTCGATTCAGCCACTTCTACCTTATCATAAGCATCTTGGATATCATTTGAGGTAACAATGTACATATCATTTCTGATCATCAGAGTCGGGACTCTTTCCCCAAGCTGTTCAGCGATACTTTGGAAGTATTCGCGGCCTCTTCCGAATTCTACTTTAGGTATATCACGAAGCAGATAATAAGCTTCCCATACCGGTTCAGAGCTCAGTTCTTCATCTGACGCGCAGAATGCCGAGAGGTATTCCGGAACAGCAGTGATGATAGTCGTTACTTCAGGATTCCTTTCATAGATCTCCTCATGGAGTTCCCACATTTCATCAGGAGACTTGCCGGCCTCACACCTTCCTTTTGATACTTTCACAAGTTTATCCGGTGTCAAATCTCTTACGTCAGTAAAGAAAGGTGTAATGATGAATGAATCATCCCCCGTCCGTACAGACATGCTGCCGGATATCGAAGTATTGATACGGCGTTTCTGCATCCGCTTCATATATGTACAGATTCTCGATGCATCAGTCATTTCATTTTCGCAGACCGACAGCGCATCATCAGGCTGCGGAACACTGGCTGTCCATGTCCTCAGCACTTCCTTTTCTGTCTCAGTAAGAACCCTCAGATTGGCGGACAGCTGAGCGCAATACATCCAGATCTTGGCACATAATTCCAAATATTCCACGTTGTAATAGCAATCATCCAATGAATCACCTACTGTAAACAATCCATGGTTCTCCAGAATCGTCATGACAGAATCACCTGAAAGATGACTAGCTACTTCTCTTGCAAGATTCGCACTACCTGCTTTCTGATATGGTGAAATATTGATTCTGTCACCCATGCGCCTGCTGGCCTGAGCAAGGACATCCACATTCGGGCTGATGCGTGCAGTTGAGAATCCAAGTGTATAAGGTGAGTGTGCATGAAGCACAGCCGACTTATCCGGTCTGGCATCGAGAATCGCCTTGTGCACTACAAACTCTGAAGTCACTCTTGTATTGCCCTGGACCTCTCCGTTCGAAGCAACGCACATCATATCCTCTTCTGTAAGCAAACCTTTATCAAGTGCACTTGGAGTGACCCATATATCTCCGTTATCTGTCCTGAGTGACAGATTCCCCCCAGACATTGTGGTTAGCCCCTCATCATACAGGCGCCTTACAGTATCTGCTACTATCTTTGCAGGATTCCTCATTTTCTATACTCCTATTCTGCTGTAACTGCTTTGCATTCTTTTCTGTAATTTCTGACATAGAAGAACAGAGAACCCAAATAGAACACAATTACCAGGATTCCGAGCAGGTGTCCGTCTGCAAAATAAGCCCAGCCGAAGTCGAAGATCGGACCCTCGAGGTTTCTGGTGATGAGCTGTCCTGCCGGGAGTTCATAACCTGCATATTTTACTGCGAGATCCGAGATCGGACCTGCGAACCAGGACGAGATCAACAGATTCGGTACCATGAAGATCACTCCGAGGATTAGGCATCTGAGGATATTTCCTCCGGTAACGAGTACTGCAGGTGACATAAGTGTCGCGCACATAATACCAGCGAGCGGCATCATGATGTTTCCAGGAACAGCAAGAGCAAGTCCGATGAACACCGGAACGAGGATGATACATGTGATCCAGAGTTCCTGGCTTCCTGCCATGATCGGCCAGTCTAGTCCGATGATGAAATCTCTTCCCGGGAAGCGCTTTCTCATGAATGCCTCTGCTGCTTCTGAGAACGGAGCAAGAGCCGTCATGAAAATCTTAGCTGCACGAGGGAGAAGTACGAGACAAGCTGCTAACTGGATACCAATCAGAATGCTTCCGGTTATCGGTGTACCTCCTACGAGGGCTACGATTGTTCCGATGATGAATCCGATGATATGAGCTTCTGAGAAGATTCCCAGTTTTTCCTTGAGTCCGCTCAGATCCCAGTTCTTGTTGAGGAACGGGATCTTTCTGAGGAAAAAGTCTACTGCATACATAGGTGCACAGAGAAGCAGACACCAGTGCGGGCATGTAACATTATCCGCTCCGCAGATTTTCTTAATCTCAGGCTGAATGACTTCACCAATGTAAAGCTCACATACACAGCCAATCGCACCTACTGCGATACCGAAAATTAGGCTTCCTGACAGCCCATAGACTACTGCAGCGATAAATCCCTTTTGCCATACGTTCCACATATCCACGTTCAGTACATCTGTCTTCTTGATCGCCAGAAGCAGCATGTTGATGCCAATCTGGATCGGGAACATAAGGAAGATGTACGGCCAGCTCCATGCAACCGTTGATACTGCAGTCCACCCAAGGTCTATCGCTGTAAGCTGCTTGCCGGTATTTTCTGCGAATGCCTGCAGTGGAGGAGACATGACCTCATACAGATAGTTAACTACCATGTTAACTGCGATAAATGCGATCCCGATGTAAAGTGAAGAATGAATGATATCTTTCCATTTCATTCTCATGATCAGGCCAAGTATCAGAATGATAATAGGCATAAATACGGTAGCATCCAGATCGAGAATCGCCTGGAATATTGTCTGTAATACTTGCATGATTCTCTATTCTCCTTTCTAAATAATCCTAATAACCTAAGAAACTCTTCAGCTTTTCATATTCTGCTTTCGCTCCTACTCCTGTCAGGAACGGAATCCCACTGACCGTCGGTACGTCATAATTCTGACCTTCCGCAACGATCCTCACGTAGGCATCGGCATTCTTCAGAAACAGATGAACACTTTTCACATCAACGGCTTCGATCTGAACAGGGATATTATCCTCATCAAATAACCGTTTTAGCTTCAATGCTACTGTCTCGCTTGTAGCAACCCCACTCCCGCAGGCTACAACTATTTTTTTCATTCATTGACCTCCTTTTCCCACATCCTATTTTCCAGAGACAACAATTATTCAGCTATCATACCTTTGCGGTATGGAACTACCCATTAAGATCTTCATGTGTTCTGCTTCAGATACTGGTTTTCTATGATTCCATATACTTCTTCCGGGCCGTCTGCTTCCATCAGACGTTTTATCATGCATGTATCCTGAGTCATCGTCAGGAGCATCTCAAGACACTCGACATGCTTATCGCCTTTCTTCAGTAATAGAAGAAAGATCAGTAACGCGTCGATCTTGCTGTTTTCACATGCCATTTCCCCGAACGATACAGGTATCCTCGGACGAATAATCGCAATCCCTTCTTTCTCCACATGCTCTTCGTCCGCATGCGGTACTGCAATCGGTATGGATTCAGTCTGAAGTCCTGTCGGGTACTTTATTTCACGTGCCCTAAGCGCATCAGTTAAGGTTTCCTTTGCGTACCCGAGTTCGTGAAGCCTTGATCCAATCGTGTCAAAAAGATCGTCCTGGTCCTTATATATCTCGTCAATAAAGATCAGATTCTTATCAAAGAGAAAAATTTCATCTGTCTTGCTCATCTCATTCCTCCCATATGGCAATAAAATCATCAAACCCGCTGACACTTTCGAGCCGTCTCATTTTCTGCTCATCTTCTTCAAGATCAACGATTTTTTCGTAAAACGGTCTTAGAATGGTAATGTCCTTCTTTGAAACAGACATCATGAAGATGATCCGAGCATTTCTTTCGCCCCACTTTACCGGATTTCTCAGCAGCGCAACAGCAATCGCGGTTTCTATAGAATAGTTTTCCAGTGGATGCGGCAATGCGATTTGGTTGCTGGCAACAGTGGATGACATCCGTTCCCTCTTCAGTACTGACTCCATGAAGCCATCGCGGATGATCCCCTGTGAAGCCAAATGTGAAGACATGATCTGTATCACTTCTTCCCGCGAGTTTGCATCCATATCCAGGAAGAACAGCTCTCTCCGAAAAAGCCTTTCTTCTGTTCTCAGGTTCATGTTGAAACGAGTATTGAGTACTTCATTGATCCTCCGGATATCATGCTTGTTCAGATAAGGACTGATGTGAATGACTGGGCAGGATACACTGGCAGAATCAATCGAAGTCGTCGAAAGAATCAAGTCACCGTCATCATCAAGAAGCTTCAGATCATAACTTGAGATCACCGGCGAGAATATCACATTGCCCTGATACATGGACCTCAGCTTGGCCATCAGGAACTGCATGTTCGAATATCCCATGTGACAGATAATGAAAACCTTGACAGGTCTGTCGTAATTGAAGTTTTTGAGCCTTTCAAGTGATGCGGCCAGATGGATTGCAATGCTCCCGATCTCATTCTCATCAACAGACAGACCTAGCCGGTGCTCAAAGTCTCTTCCGAGGAACACTGCTACATCGTATATGTACGGATAAGAATCTCGTAGATCGTTGAGCAGCGGATTCATATATCTGAAGATCTGCTCCTTATGCTCGAACAACCTCTTGAAATGCCACATAAGACCGACGATCAGTTCTTCATCATTCGTCAGATTCAGCATGAATTCGTCCTTGACCTCAGCAAGCAGTTCTCTGACAAGATTCAGATACGGCTCATCCCCCGGCTCGATATCATCAATCGTTCTCGCTCCGAGAATCCGGTTGATTGCGATTGTGGACGCAAGAGCCTGGATCTCGTTGTCATTGACAATGACTTTGTACCTATAGCCGAGAGCGCACATTACGGCTTTCGCACACTCATAGCAGACATTTTTATGCTCCGTGCTCTGACCCTCACTCAATGTGAATCCAACCTGTATCCTTGAAACAGCGACCGAAACAGCCACCGCAACCCTGACGATATTGATGTCACTGATCATGATCCCTGCCTCGCTTAAACACGACAGAAGCGTCTCATGTGCGTAGCGAAGCATATCAGCATTCAGATATCTACTGTAAACATCAAGATCCAAAGTGTTGCGGCCATTGATTATAAGGGACTGGATCAGCTGCCTCTTCCGATGTTCTTCACCACTTATATGCAAGAACTTATTTCTTTTCTCCAGCACCAGATAATTGCCTTCCTGAATCAGAAAATCCCGTATTTCTTTGAGCTTGATCTCCAGTGCGGATCTGCTCAGAAAATAGGTTTCACACAACTCTTCAGATGTCAGATCACTGAGTTCCAGTATAGAAAACATAATATCGGGAAGAAGGTTTTCGGCAGCTCCGCCTACTTCCAAATACCTATTCCTGACAGCCTCATCCCTGCTCACAGCACGGATCCCCTTGCCACGCTCTGATATTATTTCAATTTGCTCAGGTGAAATCTGACTGCGAATGGAAGCGATATCAGACTTGATTGTTCTGTCAGACACTGCTAGCCTCATACCTATCCTTCTGGTCGTGATCCAACCATCCTGCATCAAGAGTATTCTTAAAACTTTGCGCTCCCTTTCATTCATACTTTTCACCTTTCTATAATTAATATATTTCTATTTTTTTTCACTAATCAAATATACTTTTTCACGAAACAAGTGAAACCCATAATCCAAATATGAAAAAGAGCGTATATACGCTCTCCAATAATCAAATATTAGATAGCAATTTTACTTGCTAAAGATTTAAATACTAATTCTGTACGCTATTCACTCAGCATCTGTATATTTCCAATGGTAGCCATATGCGGTTTTGCACTTACCTTTGCAACACATCCATATTTGTCGATAATCGTCCTTCCCTACAGCCTTAGCTGCCTCTTTTAACGTTTTGAATGTCTTGCCTGTTTCAACCTGCAGAACTCTCCTTGCTCTAGTTTTTCTCAGTGAACAATATGGACACTTTCCATATCCATTTATCTTATTTGATATCAATGAATCATATGTGTTATTACACACCGGACATAGAAACCATACCTTATATTTATATCCCTTTGATACTTGAGTT
>ONWK01000128.1 GCA_900321505.1 uncultured Eubacteriales bacterium | reverse complement strand
GTTCACGATATCAAAGGAGAAAACCGATCCCTTTCCGTACTCACTGCTGACCCGGAGCTCGCCGCCCATCATGGATACCAGCTTCCGTGAGATCGCAAGTCCCAGTCCGGTTCCCTCGATAGAACGGTTTTTCTTGGTATCCGCCTGTGTAAAGCTGTCAAAGATCTTTCCCAGTTCCTCTTCTTTGATCCCTATCCCCGTATCCGCCACGCTTACCAGGAGCCGTATCCGGTCTTCTGACATTTTGGAGAATCCCATGGTAAAGGTTATCTCTCCCTGACTGGTGAATTTTACCGCATTATTCAGGAGATTGATCAGGATCTGCTTGATCCTGCCCTCATCGCCGTACAGCTTATCCGGCAGTTCCGGATCCACCTCGGTCTTCAGCGATACCCTTTTATCCTCAAGACGGATGCGTATCATGGTCGACACATCATTGATCAGAGAGGAAAGACTATAGGTCTCATTTATTATCTCCATCTTTCCCGATTCGATCTTGGAGAAATCCAGAATGTCATTGATGATTGCGATCAGGGATTTTGTTGCGGACTTGATCATGGCCGCATTCTTTTTGGCCTCCTCATCCGTACTGTCCCGCAGGATGAATTCAGCCATACCGCTTATGGCATTCATGGGGGTACGGATCTCATGGGACATATTTGCCAGGAAATTGCTCTTTGCCTTATCAGCATTTTCAGCTTTTTCCTTTGCTTCCACTATCTCCGTCATATCGGAGAAAATGATACTTAGCCCCTTCGCATCCTCGTTCTCAGCCAGATAATAGCAGATGTCCACCTGATAAAAACGTTCTTTCTCGTCCCTGCCGGTGGTAAGCAGATAGGAATCCGTCCCCTGACTGTTCAGCACATTTTCACAGCGTTCCAGGAAGCTTTTCAACTCATCCTCCATCAGAAATCCCGAGAACGCTTCGGACAGCTTCATTCCTTCCTTTACGGCATCCCTGCTCACTTCGGTGACCTGAAAGAATACATCCGATGCCATGACGGTTTCCAGCTTTTCGTTGACCATCACCAGTATATACGGTGAAGTTTTAAGCAGCTGGTTGTTGTAACATATCTGTCTCTGATTTTCCTCATGAAAAAACCGCTGAGTCCTGCTGACCTGTTCATTCATGTTTTTCAGTATCTCACTCTCAGTCTGCAGGCGTCGGTTTTCCCGCTCAAGCTTCTTTATCCTGAGTTTATATTCCTTAAGCAAATCCTTCTGCTCTTCCATCTTCCTCTCCACCGGTTTCCCATTCATTTGTTACATACATAAGATCGTAAATGTGGAATTATGAAATACATTGCTCCATTCCTCATCGCCAACCGGACAGTATTCACCGTAGGAATACATACCCATCAGGGAAACCCCTTCAGGCAGCCTGCCCCGGTAGCTCTCCGCCTCCATCATACCATTGTTGCCAAGGGCAAGAAAACGGGCCGCACAGGAACAGCACAGTATGGTTTTGCAGTCCTTTCCCTCTGTCTTAAGCCATTCGATTATCTCATCAAAGGCTTTTTTCACGGTGCTTCTCACATCATCCCGGTTGAGAAGACCGATCTCAAGGGAGGAACCCTCCGATATACCCCCAAGAAACATTCCGCTTCCATCCCGGCGGTTCAGCAAAGTCAGATTCCGTGATGCCTCCACATGTATTCCCCCGGAGGTTTCATATGAGGTAATAAAAGGTGTCTGGATATATTCGGCAACCACACGATCCTTATCCGCACTGAATCCTGATTTTTCCAATGCCTCCAGGAAGGTTCCGTTACCAAGCCGATATACTATATTTCCCTTCGACTGAGTCACCTCGTAGGAGAAATTTGCCTTTCCGGAAAGGGATTTGATGCTGAGGAATCTGGGATTTACATTGCCGGTTATAAGCACAAAAACCTGCTCTCCGAACTCTATCCTGTCGTTATAAATGGCACGGTAGTCCGAGAAAGTGAACATATCCGAAGCCAGGGCCCCGTATACCTTTACCTTCTTTCCGAGTTCATCAAGAGCATTTATAATATCGTCTCCCGACATACCCGCTGCTTTTCCTCCCAGAGTGAATACAAGCTTTACCTCCTCACCGCCGGTTTCCTGCTCAAGCATTTCATAGGTCTTCCTGATGGGCTCACGGTAATCCTCCACGGAAAGCCCCTCTGTCATTCCTACCGCAAACCTGCAGTCATCTGCTGTCAGCAGCATAACGGAGATACCGCTCCTGCTGTATCCCTCCCGTCCGGTAAGTGTTCCGATGGCGGTTGCGCCCACTATGGGGAAATCCCATTTCTCTCTGAGCAGCCCGTATAATTCCTCATATTCCGTTTCAGCATCCAGAAAGATTATTCCGAGACTGTTCTCCTGAAATTCAAATTCCGCAGCCTGTGAGAATAACTCCTCCGCTGCAAGCTCGATATCATCAATTTCTTCCGTGAATAAAACGATCGACTTCATCATATTGATCACTCCGTTTTTTTTATTTAATCCGTCCAAATCAATTCAGGGTCTTCATCCCCATATCTCTTAAGAGAAAATGACAGACGGCTCCACTCGCCATGCCTTATTATACACAAAGGAAATGGCCTTATCAAGGGAACCCTTTACCACTGCCCTGCCCGGTCTATCATCAGCTGATAATTCTTACGAAGAACCGGCAGATCTGCTGCCTTTATCTTTTCTACCGCCTCCGGAGTAAGATTTCTGTTGGACTGCTCCAAAGCTATAAGAAGAAGATGCCTGAACGGGAAAAAGAGCTCCATGGTATTGACATATTCTTCCAGCACGGCAGGATCTTCAGATCCAAGGAATTCCTGCCTCTCATATTTATCCAGAACCGGAATAAGCTCCGGTTCAAGATTCAATGAAAGGCGGGCGATCTTATGATTCCCATTTGCGCAGATCTTGCGAAGACCGTAGTTGGACATGAAATCATAAATGGGATTACCGACACACACACTGTCCAGATCGATCAGCAGCAGCTCACCGTCCTGAACCATAACATTTCCTTCGTGGAAATCACCGTGAACCAGCGTATTCGTCTCGGGAATGGCATCCACTACCCGGCGCATCAGCTCTGCATCCTCATGGCTCAGGTGATTCTGCTCCAGATAGTCGATCCTTGCTCTGAACTTATCCGATATTTTCGGCAGGACGCCCGGCTCCATCTCAGTTTCATGGACCTGAAGGAAGAGACGCCCCATCTTCCTGCCCAGTTCCTCCGCCCTGGAAGGATCTGCGGTAACGGCTTTGCCCACAGTAACTGCATTGAGCAGTTCGTAAACATTTCCATAGCAGCTGCCGACCTGCACCGTGTCGTAGGCGATCGCCGTGGGTATGCCATGAACAAATGCCGCCGTAGCGTATCTTTTTTCCTCCTGAAGCTGCTCCAGGCTCACGCCCTCCCGGTAGACCTTCACTATGGTCTCCGGATCGATGCGGTATACAATTCCGAAGCTGCCCCGGCCTATGATCTCGCAGCCCTCAACCGACAGCTGTCTGACGGCCTTGCGTATATCCAGCATTTCAGTAAATCCGGTAACCTCAAAGATCTCATATACCTCAGTAGATACGTTCCGGACGGTAAACTTCTTCCCTGTCTCCTTTATGAGCTTCATCAGTATGCGAAGGCCTGAGCTGGAGATGAAGTTCAGCTCCCCGGCGTCCACCACCAGCTCCTTACCGGGATTTTCCGCAACGACCTCCATAACCTCCTTTTCCACCTGAGGCGAGTTTGCGGTGTCGATACGTCCTTCCAGATACAGGATCAGGGTATTATCGATTACTTCTGCTTTCAAATCTGTAACCCTCCACGGTAAATATTCAGCACCCTCTTTGCTTACCTTCCGTCCAACATCAGAATGCCGCTTACCACATTGCACTCCGGTTTCAAACCGTCCACCGTGGAAACAAGCTTTTCGGCGACCTTACGCATGTCATCGGTCATGGTCACAAATAAAAGCTCATTATCCTCAAGCTTCTGACGTATGACCGCATCCTTCATGGCGCGCAGTACATCCACAAGCCGGTTGGGATCCCTGGTAAAGTTTGCCAGGTACAGAACCGTGATCTGATCCTGGTTATGCTCACACAGTATACATGATGCCGGACGATCGTTCGTATCATCCCAGGAAATAAAGGATAATTCATCTGCCAACGCCATATCTGCAGCGATCTTCGGATCCATTTCCTGCTTATCTATCTCATCCATCAGAAGTTCAACTTCATGCTT
Organism: uncultured Eubacteriales bacterium; assembly: GCA_900321505.1. Taxonomy (GTDB): domain Bacteria; phylum Bacillota; class Clostridia; order Lachnospirales; family Lachnospiraceae; genus Eubacterium_Q. The sequence goes on along the minus strand of ONWK01000128.1, from coordinate 6,233 downwards.
TTTAAGTCCCGCAACCGAAACTATACGGCTTTTCCTGGTACCCTGTACCAGTTTATTAAAGCTGTCCGAGTTGAGAAATGCTCCTGCAGGCACGCGATATGCCTTGCCATCCCGGAAGATCCGGAATCCCAGCGACTGAACGAAGCCATGAAGCTCCTCCGACATTTCAGGATAATTTACATGCAGAGCCGTAGCACTGGTATATCTGGCCAGCCTGAGGAATTCCTCAACAAGTGCCGTTCCTATCCCCCGCCTGCGGAATTTATCAGACACATAGATGTAATCCAGCATAAGCGCATCGTCCAGATAATTAAAAAGTACCACGCCTGCCGCCTCATCCTCTTCGACGGCACCTAAGGCAAAGGCATAATCCGAAAGCTCTGCGCCAAAAAGCAGCGGCTGAAAAGCATCCCGGTTTTCTTTAACTATTTTTGTAAATTCCATACCGCTCTCCTCCTAGTTATCCTTATCGGCATTCCATATCTTTGCAAAATCCTGAACACTTATCTTTTCAGCTGCGGGCTCATCCTCAGGCTTATTATCCTGCTTCTTAACCTTATCCTGCTTCTTATCCTGCTTCTTATCCTGTTCCATGTTATCGAAACGATGCTGTCTCAGCCGGTTCTGCTCAGTCTGCCATTCCTTAAAGGCCGCTTCCATTTTATCGGTGTTGGAAATCAGCTCATTGATCGCATCCTGATACTCATTTCCGGTAAGGAGACCCCAAATCTCATCCTGGATGTCCAGCGACTGCTTATATGTGACTTCCTTTTCCAGTTTCATAAGCGCTGCCACTCTGGCTCTGGTATTCTCAAGCTTCTGCTGGCTTGCAAGAAGCTCCCCGTACAGCTTTGCATCCACCGCACTCGAGAGGACTACTATATCTTCCTTCCCGGTTTCTTTATCAATGGCAGTAGTCGTCATGCTGAGATTCCTGTGAAGAGTGATGACCCGGCGTTTAAGCTTGTCCAGTTCCTTCTCCTTCGTCAGATAATCCGAGGTCTCAGCAATATACGGAAGATAGGTGCAGGCGGCATGGATGTCTATAGTCTTGGGTGTATAGTTTTCACCCATGAATTTTTCCTTATCCTTCTGAGAGATCTCCTTTCCGGGTGTAAGAAAATCTCCTGCCTTCTTCCCTTTCGCAAAGCCTTTTAAAGATCTCTGATCAATGATAAGCTGCATATACATCTTGGCCGCTTTATCCTCTGTCGTTTTAATCCTTACTTCCAGGTCATCGCTGGAAATATCATCCAGATCCTTTCCCGCCAGAAGAACATAATACGGGGACTGCAGAAGCATGGCACGGTTGTTGTAATCCAGAAGTATATCCTGAAGAACCCTTGCCTTTCTGTGGAGAAGATCCATATTCTCCGAAATGCTTTCAGGGATCTCCATATCCTCATTTTTGTTGGCATTGTCAACGATACGGAGCATGGTATTTACATGTGAATATGCCTTCAGCTCCGCATATCTCCGGGTAAAGCTGTTTTCACCTTCATCCTTTGCAAACTCCGCATCGGATTTGTAATTATATTTATTCAGATCAAGCTTCGCAAAGCTTTCCAGCACTTTTACAAAAGTTTCATTCCTGGTTTCCGGATCCGCCATTTTCTGCATCCGGTCGCTGGCAAGGTACTCCGGCGTATCGTCAATAATATCTCTCTTCTTATCACGCTCGCTATAGATATCCTGTGCATAAAGAAAAGCAAAATCCTTCATCATGGGAGCAACCAGATCCACATTGCTCTCGTCGCCTATTTTTTCAAGATAATCCTTATCCTGCATAAGCACAACAGAGGCATGGCTCTCCATGACCAACGACATGGCAACATCCCTCTGGAAATTGCATTTCTTCATGGTATTTATCATGTGTGCCTGCGTAATGGCTTTATTCTTGAACTTCTTTCCGCGCTTTGTCCTCTGATTCCAGCTGAGGCTCTTTAATCCAAAGGTTTCAGCCGCATTTTTATGCGCGTCGTCGATCTCCGCCTTTTTCGGAATATGCGGTTTATTCAGCCATGCTGTGCTTTCCACCATTTTTTCCGAAAAGCTCTCCAGCTCCTGCTCCCCTGCTTCTTTCTGCCGGTTGGCACTTTTCTCAAAGATCTCATGCCGCGCTTTCGATCTTTCAACCCTTTTCTCATAATCGGAACGCTCTTTATCGGTTTCCAGCCCGTTCCATACAAAACCGGACACATAATCGATACCTTCAGGACGGAAATGTTCATGACGATCATTTATCATCAGTGCATTTCCAAGCTGTTCCTTCTGTTCCATGCTGAGTGATTCTTCTCCGTAACCCATTCTTCTACCCTCTTTCGTGATCACTGAATTAATGGCCGACAGGCCTATTATATCATAAATTAAGCCATTATAAAGAAAACCATTAGTTATTTAATTAAAAAAAAGTCAGTGGTGGTCCGATATAAAGAACGTTTCGCTGACTGACACATATATGATATACTGTCCTTCGGAATGTGAAATTCCCCGGGTCTGAAGAACCCGGTATAACTGTTCTTATATTACTCAACCGAATGCCTGCGCTCTTACACCGACAGCATGCCTCAAAAATCCCCGGCGCAGTTAGAAATGGCCGGTTGGGATATGAAGCATATTTACGAGGAGAAATACGATGATCAACAGAGAGGATATGCTGGAGCTTACACGCCGCATGACGCCGGCCAGAAACTGCTTTGCGAGGATCGCCGGAGCCTACATGGATGAAGAGGGCTATGACCACAGTACATTTAACCTGCATTTCGGAAAGCTGAAGCAGGCGGAAACGAAGCGCAATCTGGAGATGGCAAAGTCGATTCCCTTTGCAAAAACAAATGAACAGCTGAAGGAATACCGTTTCCCGGAGGGTGAGCGCCGGAAAAACGGGATGTGGTCACTTCTTACTGCAATGAAGCAGGATGGGATGAAGGATGATGCCCTGCTCAGTATTTTTTACGAGCTGGTGGGAGAAAGCTATCATACGGATTCCGAGTACTGTATCTTTATGTTCTACGGATCTTATGATGTACCTGTGAAGGGTACGGACGGCGCATGGATGGAAGGCTCCGAGGAGGTATATGACTTTCTTATCTGTGCCGTCGCACCGACGGATGAAGACTACGAACCCGGAAAACCGGAGTTCGGATTCATTTTCCCTGCATTTAAAGACCGGAGCAGCGACAGCAGATATATCAATATCTACAACGCTGCTCCGGATGATCCGCAGACAGATGTTATGAAGAAGATCCTCGGATGATATTACTGAGCCTTCTCGCCGCTTAAAGTATACTCGTAGTTTGCTATCTGGGAATCAAAGGAAACCGTTGTGGTAAAATGCAGCGGCGGTCCGGATTCAATGGTAAAGCTGAGCCCGGGATCAAGCGCCTGTTTATCGTCATTTGTCAGTTTAACCTTCCGGCTTTGAGGATCATAGGTACCAGTATACCGGCTCGGATGATCGGCAGCGTCGGAATAAGTGATCACAGCTGTGATCTTTCCCCCTCCCGCATCCGTTATGGTCATAGTACCGCTGTGATTCCCCAGCGCCTTTCGCATTGATTCTTCGTAGGTCTTCAGATATTCCTCCACATCACCCATGTCTACGCCGGCGGCTCCCTGTGCTGCAAGCTTTCTCATGGATTCGATATAGGCGCTGATCTGCTGGTCAGTCATTTCAGAACCGAATTCTCCCACATCCGTATTTATATTCCAGGTGCCGAAGATATCGTCAGCCTTGAGCCTTACCGTGGTTTTCGGCATGTCAAAGGTAAACGGGATAACCGCAATGGGGGCATCCCCCTTAAGATAGGCCTTCTCATTCTTGTATACCTGAAGCTGGTCCAGGCCCTGCTCTTTTGGCTGCGAAAGCGTATATGCGCCAAAGGTACAGGAGAACAGCTTTTGCTGATCCATATTTACGACCCATGCGGGTGTGCCTGAACGGTCCCAGCGGGTATTATCTATCCCTATCACGATATAGTTATCCTTGTACGGTGAATCCGCAAGTGTCAGAGGATTTCCCTTTTCATCCGTATATTCCAGTACAAAGGTGATCTCCTTATTAACTTCATTTACGTATCTCTGAACGCTTTCATGAGTCTTCCTTCGGATGTCGATCACCATTTCCTTCATAACGCCTTCGATCAGCGGCTCACAGGTTTTCATGATCTGATCCTTCTGCCGGCGTACATAGGATGCGTTGGAAAAGGGCTCCTGGTAAAGCTCGGCTGTTCTTCCGTTGCCGGGAACCTCATGAAAACCGAATTTAAAGAAGGTATTCTTGACAGCCATTGGCTGTGTCCAGAAGAACTGACAGTAAACGTCAACAAATTTCTCAAAATTCTTTATGGCATTCTCCAGTCCGTAGGTCTTCTTACAGTACTCCATAACAGGCGCCCAGCTGGCTGCACTGTCCGCATAGATCCGGCCTGAAGGCGGCATGTTATACAGTGCTCCTGTATAATACCGGCCTGAAACATCTTCAAAGCAGACTGATTTCAGGCTGATGCGGTAATTGCTCCAGTACTCAAGCTTGGTATGCTCATGATGGTTCAGCCAGATACGGAACTGCCCTGTGTAGGGATCAAAAGACAGCTTCTGGTTAAATGTACGGTAAGCCAGCTCGGTTCCGTCTTCGTAACCTCCATAGATCGCGGACATCTGCATCTGATGTATGGTATTCATCAGCCCTGCAATGGTAAAGAAGATGGCTGCGACAGAGGCAGCAGCCGCAACCGTCGACAGGGTTGCCGCAGCAGCGGTTGAGACCAGCGTTGATTTGGCCGCTATTCCGGCACCGATGGATACACTTGTGGAAAGAGCCGCGCCTATGTCTAAGCCCCGCTTCAGTAATACCTGCAGAGCTTCCGGGATGGATTTGGTCGCCCATATTTCCCTGGTCACAAGATAGGTGGTGCAGATGACGCCGATACCTCCCAGTGCATTTCCGGACCATTTGGTGAATCTGGTATTCAGCATAAAATCCGCAAGACTCACGGGAAGTCCGCCGATGGATACACAGGTATTCGCATCTTCGGATACCGTATCCAGAAACTGCTGCTCTATCTCTGACGGATCACCCTGTACATATTCCAGAAAAGCCTTCTGATAATCCTTTGTCTTCGCCTCTTCGATAAGCTTATATGCATCGAGATTGATCTTAATATCCGGACTCAGCCGGTCATACTGCGGGATCTCGTAGTCAAAAACCACATATGGAGAGAAATGTGTCACATAGAATTCAATTCCCTTTTCAGTGAGGTCCGCGGGAACCGTCTCCCATGAATCGTTCTCCATGTCATAGTACCTGACCATGGGAAAGCTGTCTCCGGCGGCGGTATAAGGGATCTCCACCCGTACCGGTTCGGCAAAGCCCTGAATAGCGGTGTTCCCCGAATCCTCAGAATTAGCGGTCAGGCTGAAATCATACAGCGTTGCATTCCGGCAGAACTCCCCGGCTGAGGATTTACTTTCGGGAATACGCACCGTCAGGGTAGCCTGATCTGTAAGATTGCACTGTCCAAGGTCCACAGTCACTCCGGCAAGATCTGCAACAGCGCTGTTGGGAGCCACTCCGGCGCTATACTCCTTACCGGCGTCGATCTCCTGCTGTGTCCAGGTAATAGCGCTTCCCGTACTGTACGGAGTATAATCCTCCGCATCTTTTTTAAGCTCAGGATCCTCCTCAGCATCCTTAAAAAGCATATCGGATTCATCAGTGGAGAAATTAAGAGCGGAAGTGGTCAGGTTACCTGCAACATTTCTGTTTATAAATTTCCACAGGAAACCCGGTCTCCAGAAGGTGGTGATAACAAGCGCGGCAACAAGCACAAATGCGATAACCGCAGTGATCAGCTTCTTCTTTCCGGATTTTTTCCTTCCCTGCCGGGTACTCTGCTGTCCGCCGCAGTATTTGCAGAAGACCGCATCCGTATGAAGCTCTCCGCCGCAGTATTTACAGTATTTCATACGGGCACCTCCTCTTCGGTCATAACGTCTGTATCATAAATAACTGAGGATGAAGAGAGCATATCTTTGATCTTCTCCTCCCGTCTTTTCTCCGAAAGAAAGCCGGGGGCAAGGAAAAGAAGTATCTCAAGAATAATGAGGATCAGCATTATCACCACAAAGGCGATGAACCCGGCTGAGCTCTTCTTTACCGTACCGGACGCCTGATTCGGATATGCCCGCATCTGGTTCTGATACATATAACCCTGCGGGTTCAGCTGCATGTT
>ONWK01000063.1 GCA_900321505.1 uncultured Eubacteriales bacterium | reverse complement strand
TTATTACCGGGATGTATTTAAGCGCATAAATAACCGCGAGCTGTCCCTTACGACGACGGAGGCTTACTGTGTTGAGATCATAGGCAGTCTGGGAGAACCCACGATAAATGAATTTGCGAATTTTGTGGGGATATCCTCGCCGAATGCGACCTATAAGGTGAATTCCCTGATCCGGAAGGGATATATCACCAAGGAACAGTCCGGTGAAGATAAGAGAGAGATGATCCTCAGGGTTACGGACAAATACTATAAATACTGGAATATCAATCATAAGTATATGGAGATAGTAGAAGACCGGCTGGAGAAGAGCCTTACTCCCGAAGAGTTTGAGCTTTTCAACAGGATCATGCAGAAGATCTCCGACGAAATGATGCCTGAGGTTGAGATACCATCCAGAGAGGAAAATAAAGAATGAGCAGTATTTACGGAGAATTTCTTCCCTATATGGAAATGGTGATGGAGAAGGTGGGCGGAGAACTGGAGGCCTTTGACAAAAAACAGTTTGAGGAAACGGGAGAGCATGCACTGGAGCATTTTACGATGCGCATCAAATCCGAAGAGAGTATGCGTGAAAAATGCAGGCGTAAGGGACTTCCGGAGACCCCTCATTCTGCGCTGAGGGAAATGCAGGACTCCATAGGGATCAGGATAGTTACAGCCTTCAGGGATGACATAAAGCTTTTTGTAGATCTGATACGCGGCATGAAGGGCGTGGAGATAGTGGAGGAGGTAGACTATATCCGCCACGCCAAGCCCAACGGCTACAGAAGCTACCACATGATACTGTTTGTAACATCTTCCTTTCCCGATGTGGACGGAAATGAGAATGGAAAGTATTATGTTGAAGTCCAGCTCAGAACCATTGCCATGGATTCCTGGGCAAGTCTTGAGCATAAGATGAGTTATAAGAAGGATATAAAGAATCCGGAGCTGATCATTTCCGAGCTGAAACGCTGTGCGGATGAACTGGCTGCCTGTGATGTATCCATGCAGACCATACGGAACATGATAAACGAAAGTGTCTGATCAGGCTTATTTTTAAGCCCGGTTTAAGGGTTGGAGCTTAAGTTATGTAAAAAGCCTGAAGGAGGTATGAATCCATGCGTATATTGCTCGCGGAGGATGAAAAGGCCCTGTCACGCGCTGTGGCAACGGTGCTGGAAAAGAAGGGCGGCTATGAGGTGGATGCAGTCTATGACGGTGAAGCGGCTGTAGAAAAGGCAAGAGAAAATGTGTATGATGTCATATTGCTGGATATAATGATGCCTAAAATGGACGGGATCACTGCGCTTTCGATGCTGAGAAAAGAAGGAAAGACAATGCCCATAATGATGCTTACTGCAAAGGCGGAGCTGGATGACCGTGTAAACGGTCTGGATGCCGGCGCTGATGATTATCTGACCAAGCCTTTTCAGATGGCGGAGCTGCTGGCGCGGCTCAGATCCCTTACCAGGAGGGCGGGAAATTACAGGCCCAAAACCATGTGCGTCGGTTCGGTCACACTTGATGTGGAGCAGGAGGAGCTCTCAAGTGTGAATTCCATAAGGCTGGCAAAAAAGGAAGCTCGTATGATGGGCTTCTTCATGGCAAACCCGGAAAAGGATTTCACAAAGGAAGAAATCTTCGGACATGTCTGGATGGACGAAGAAGCGGATATCAGTGCTGTATGGCTGTATGTCAACTATCTGAGGGGTAAGCTTGAAGCTGTTGCGGCTGATATTACCATAGTGGGAACGGAGGACGGACCTTTCCGCCTTACTTTATTGGAGAACTGAGGGTAAAAACGGCACAGGAGTATGCGGTATGATACGTAAGATCAGGAAAAAATTCATATTGATCTCATCTCTGTCGCTCCTTGCGGTGCTCGTGATCGTTCTCGGTATCACCAACGTCGTGAATTATTTTAATGTCAGGATGGAGATCTTTTCCGTTATGAGCATGATCTCCGAATCAGGCGGAAGGATCCCGGAAAAGCTGTATTACAGATCTATCATGGGTGAATCGATACTAACAGGCGAGTCTGCGTATGCTCTTAGATTTTTCTCGGCCTATATAGATGAATCGGATGGCAGCATACATGATATTAACAGAGAGAGGGTTTCCGCCATTGATGAGGAAGAGGCTCTTGAGTATGTACAGAAGGCAATGAAAACCAAGTCGAGTGAGGGTTTTATTCATGCAAACGGCAGTGTTTTTGCATATCAGAAATCCTCACTGACGAGCAGCAGCTCGATATGCGTTATAATGGACTGCACAAGGCAGATGCGCAGCAATTCCACGTTCCTCACATTTTCATTCTATATCGGAATGATCTCGCTGCTGATACTGACACTGCTTGTCACGCATTTCTCTAAGAAGGCGGTGGCGCCCATGGTGAGGAACATCGAGTCTCAGAAGCAGTTCATAACAAATGCCAGCCATGAACTGAAAACTCCCCTTGCCATCATTTCCGCCAATACCGAGGTGCTGGAAATGACCGAGGGTAAAAATGAGTGGACCGAAAGTACCATGGAACAGGTTAAGCGTATGTCGGAGCTGATCTCGCATCTGATCATACTCTCCAGGCTTCAGGAGAAGGATGAGGTCGAGCTCACCAGGGTGGACTTCTCCGCAGTCACCGCTAAGGTGGCAGAGGAATTCAGGATACTGGCGGAGAAGGACGGCAAACAGTATGAAACGGATATCGCCGAAGGCCGTATGATAAAGGCGAATGAAGTGGGAATAAGGGAGCTTGTATCCATACTCTGCGACAATGCGGTCAAGTATTGTACGGACGGCGGAAAGGTGCTGGTAAAGCTTGAATCCAAAGGACACAATACGGTACTTACGGTTTCAAACAGCTATCCGGAAAAGAAGGATGTGGATTACAGCCGGTTCTTCGAGCGTTTCTACCGGGAGGATGAATCACATAACAGTGAGAAGAAGGGCTTCGGTATAGGACTTTCCATGGCGGAAAGATTTGTTGAGATGTTCAGAGGTAAGATCAGCGTGAATTATAAGGATGGTATGATACATTTTACAGTGAGCATGCCGTCAGAAAAGGGATAAGCGGATGGGCTTTTAGGGGGAAGCTCATCCGCTTACGTTAGTGAAGGTTAAAATATTTGAATAAAGAAGATTTAGGGGGATCTCCTTTAAACAGGGGGCATACTCAAACTTATTTTTCTTAAGTTGAATAAAGTATAGTCTTTTTCTCTGAAATGATATACAATAATCTTGTGCTTTATGCTAACTTTATGAGGCAATTTTATTTTGTTTCGGTACATGGGGGATTTAATGCCGACGGGTTATCATAAAAGGGGGAGCGCTATGGGTGAAATATTTGATGATGTAACCAGAAATATCTTTCAGGAGCGGGAGGATGAGATAAAGCATCCTGCTTTTGAAGGCGAGATGGGTCTGTACACTCTTATTGCCGACGGCAGGGTAGATATGATCGCCGGGTATCTTGAGGGAAAGCCCGGTCCGGATGCAAAGGAACGTGGGGTTCTTTCGGAGAATCCTCTCCGGAATGCCATGTATCATTTTGTTGCCATGACCACCATGCTCACCAGGGTATGTATCAGTCACGGCCTGGATCAGGAAATAGCCTATAAGATGAGCGATGCATTTATCCAGAAGGCGGACAGGCTTAAAACACCGGAAGAGGTGAGGGATCTGCAGTATCAGCTCATGTTCCAGTATGCGACCACCATGGGATCCTTCAGGAAGCTTCATGTGAATTCAAGACAGATCGTACGGTGCATTGATTACATTTCACAGCATCTGCATGAGAAGATAACCATGGAGGCGCTGGCGGAGTATGTACAGCTGAACGAGACCTATCTTTCCAAGCTGTTCAAGAAGGAGACTGGTCAGTCCGTCAGCGAATATATCAGGGACAGAAAGGTTGAGGAGGCTGCGGCCCTTCTCAGATATTCGGAGAAGACCTCTGTGGAGATCGCCACGGATCTGGGCTTTTCGTCCCACAGTTATTTTATCAGTATATTTAAAAAAGTTATGGGGATGACACCAAAGGAGTACCGGGATCAGTATTTCCGTAAGCTGTAAAGCTGATCCGGACATCATTTGACGTAAAAAGGGGTGTATATGGGGAAGGAGATACATGTAACACGGGAAAGGGTGGAAGAGCTGGCCAAGGGAATATCCAGAACCGAGGAATTCGTAAGGCTTATGACCTATTATCGCTGCGCGATAATGGAGATACAGACGAAGCTGAATGTTCTGAATGCGGAGCTGTCGCTGCAGTACGACCGCAATCCTTTTGAGTCCATAGAAAGCCGCCTTAAGAGTCCGGAGAGTATCGTTGAGAAAATGGTCCGCAGAGGGATACCTATTACGGTAGAGGATATGGAACAGGAAATGACTGACATCGCAGGAATAAGGGTGATCTGTTCATTTCAGGAGGACCTGTACAGTCTGGCTGAGCTTCTGGTGGAACAGGATGATGTGCTGCTGCTGTCCAGAAAGGATTATATAGCGAATCCCAAGCCTAACGGGTACAGATCCCTGCATCTTCTTCTGGATATTCCGATATTTCTATATAAGGGAAAGCGGCATATGCGGGTAGAGGTTCAGTTCCGTACCATAGCCATGGATTTCTGGGCCAGTGTGGATCATAAGCTGAAATATAAGAAGACCCTCAGGGATCCGGAAAAGGTTGTGGCCAAGCTTAAGGTCTGCGCAGATACTCTGGCGCAGATGGATGCTGAGATGGAGGAGATCCGCCGGACGATAGATGCCGACGGGGATATAGAATGAGCGAGCAGGACGAGACAGTCAGGCAAACTGAAGATAAGAGCGCTGAAAGCAGGGAAGCGGAGCGGAAGGAAGAACCTGAACAGAAGGAGAAACCTGTACGGAAGAGAGAGCCTGAACAGGGTGAGAAACCTGTACGGAAGAGAGAGCCTGAACAGGGTGAGAGGCCTGTACGCAGGAGAGAACCTGAGCAGAGTGAGAGACCTGTAAGAAGGGCAAGACCCGAACAGGGAGAAAGACCTGTAAGAAGGGGTGATCCCGAACAGGGAGAAAGACCTGTAAGAAGGACAAGGCCTGAGCAGGGCGAGAGACCTGTAAGAAGGGATGATGCCGAACAGGGAGAAAGACCTGTAAGAAGGACAAGGCCTGAGCAGGGCGAGAGACCTGTACGAAGGAAAGAACCTGAGCAGGGCGAGAGACCTGTAAGAAGGACAAAGCCCGAACCGGGCGAGAGAACTGTAAGAAGGGATGAAACTGAACAGGGTGAAAGACCGGTACGCAGAGATGATCCTGAACGCAGGGAAAGACCGATACGCGGGGATGATCCTGAACGCAGGGAAAGACCGCCTCAGAGAAGACGTCCTGAGTATGATGATCAGGAGGACTTTGACAGGTGGGCCCAGGCCAGAGAACGGCGCATACGCGAGCAGCGGGAGAAGGAGCGAAAGAAGAAAAAGGTAAAAAAGATCCTGAAATGGACCATTCTTCCGATCGCCATCCTGTTCCTGCTTTTTGTGATGGGGACACTTGCGGTAAACGGTTATATGCTTCTGGTTGAAAGGAGAAATATCCTTACTCCAGATGAATGGGAGGATTATGCCCGCGAAGAAGGCACTGACTGTATAC
>ONWK01000055.1 GCA_900321505.1 uncultured Eubacteriales bacterium | reverse complement strand
GTATTGATGGTGGCCGCGCTGACTGTATCACCCACGGTCTTATCCACCGGTATCGACTCTCCCGTAAGCGCGGATTCATTGACAGCGCTCACGCCCTCAATAACCACGCCGTCCACGGGGACCGATGCCCCCGGCCGCACAGCGAAAATGTCTCCAGTACGGACCTCACCCACCGGAACCTCCGTTTCCTTTCCGTCCCGTACCAGCACTGCGGTTTTCGGCGCAAGCCGCATCAGACTTTTCAGCGCATTTGTCGTCCTGCCCTTGGACATGGCCTCCAGCATTTTCCCGACGGTTATAAGCGCCGGTATCATGGCCGCGGATTCAAAATACAGCTGATCATGATAAAGCTCCATGAGCTCCGCATTTGCTGCGCCCTTCGTGATCATGCCGCACATTTCATAGAATACGTACAGACTCCAGCCAAATGATACCGAGGACCCCAGCGCAACCAGCGTGTCCATATTCGGCGCTCCGTGAAAAAGGGACTTAAAACCGCTGATGAAAAAATCCCGGTTGATGATCATCACTGCCGACGCCAGCACCATCTGTGTAAGCGTAAGTCCCAGATGATTATGCGAGAAATAAGACGGCAGAGGCCAGCCCCACATATTATGGCCCATGGTAATATACATGAGCACCAGAAGAAAGACTGCCGACAGTATAAGCCTCCTCTTCAGTTTTGGAGTCTCCCTGTCTTTTAGCGCATCCTCCTCTGCCTCAAAGGCCGATGATGTCGCCGCAGCCATTTTCTCTGCCTTATTTCCTTTTTTACCGGCACCGTAGCCTGCATTTTCAACCGCGCGGATGATATCCTCCGGCGCTGCTGTTCCCTCGACTCCCATGGAGTTGGTCAGCAGGCTGACAGATACTGAAGTCACGCCCGGCACACAGGATACGGCCTTCTCGACCCTGGTCTGGCAGGCCGCACAGCTCATACCGGTAACGATGTACTGATCCATCGTACCATTCCTTTCTGCTCCGGAAACGGCTCTTAATATATTTTGTGAATAGTTACTATGATTCTAAAGTTAATTACCATTCATGTCAATCAAAACCACGACCCCTGAACCTGAAAAGGACGAGCCTTTTCAGCCCGTCCTTCCTTTCTTTTATGCATTAGATCGTTACCACGATCTTACTTCCAACAGATGTAAGTACTGTATTTCCATCTTCCACAGCCATATTTGCGCCTTCGGCAGATGCTGCTTTACAATTTACCAGCACTACCTTTGCCGGTGCTTCGCCTTCAATGCTGATCTCGATCACATTCTCCTTCTTCTCAGCCGAAATCTTAAGGCTCTGCTTCTTCTCCATGGAGCAGACCACTGCCTCTGCATGACCGGTAAGGCCGTAGATCTTTGCGGTGCAGTCCTTTGCGTAATCATACTCCGGTCCGTTATCGCTTGCTCCGTAACAAACTATGGAGTTAGGTCTTGCAAGGATGGGCATTTCCGTATATCCGACCGTCTTCTTTACCCAGCCGCCGGCAGGATATGCTTCTTCGGAAATAATATCTGTCCAGACCTCGTCAGCAGATCCGTCGGATATCCTTGCAGCGCCGCTATGGTCCTTTTCCTTCGGAAGGTAGAACTCGGCTATGCTGTCCGCGTTGAATATAGGCGCTACAAGAAGATCCTCGCCCAGCATGTACTGCTTATCCAGATACTGGCACATCTTATCCTTCGTATAGGAAATTACCATGGAGCGCATGGAGGGGATGCCGCTTTCATGGGTATCCAGTGCAGTTTTCCATATATAGGGCATAAGTCTCGCCTTAAGGCGGGTGTAGAATCTTACAACATCCACAGCCTCGTCATCATATACCCACGGCACCCGATAGGATGTACTTCCGTGAAGGCGGCTGTGTGATGACAGCAGTCCGAAGGCTGCCCAGCGCTTATATACGTCCGGCGTTGAGGTATTCTCAAATCCGCCGATATCATGGCTCCAGAAACCGAAGCCGGACATCTGAAGTGAGAGTCCTCCACGGAGCGACTGCTCCATGGACTCATAATCCGACCAGCAGTCACCGCCCCAGTGAACAGGGAACTTCTGACCACCGACGGTAGCTGAGCGGGCAAAGAGTACAGCTTCATCCTTACCCTTCTTCTCCTCCAGCACCTCAAATACCGCCTGATTATACTGGTATGTATAGTAGTTATGCATTTTCCTAGGATTCTTTCCGGATGCATAAACGGCATCAACCGGAATACGCTCGCCGAAGTCTGTCTTGAAGCAGTCAACGCCCATATCGACAAGCTCTCTCAGCTTATCCTGGAACCACGCCTTAGCCTCGGGATTTGAGAAATCAACGATAGCCATGCCCGGCTGCCACATATCCCACTGCCATACCGCACCGTCGGGACGCTTCAGGAAATATCCCTTTTCCATACCCTCATCAAAGAGCACGGATTCCTGTGCGATATACGGATTGATCCATACGCAGACGGAAAGGCCCTTCTCATGTATCCTGCTGATAAGCCCCTTCGGATCCGGGAATAC
>ONWK01000019.1 GCA_900321505.1 uncultured Eubacteriales bacterium | reverse complement strand
TCCACAAGTTCATCATACTCTATTCCGTGCATAAGATGAGTGGGCTGGATCACCAGGGTTTTAACGTTATTGCTTACCGCTCTTTTCAAAGCATCATCCACATCGTCTATCCTGATACCGTCTCTTTTCTGGACATGATCTATGATTATATTGGCGGTAAATCCGCGTCTTACCGAGTAATCCGGGAAAGCCTTCTCCATTGCATCTTCGATAGCTCCGATCGTAAGTCTTCTGGAATCGTTAAAAGAAGTACCGAAGCTGATGACCAGAAGCTCCTTTTCACCTATGCCGTCTTCATTACGTACCTTATCAAGCTTTGCATCACCGGTATTGTAATTCTCTTCCTCTTCTTCCTCCGTGTCACTCTTTTCCGAGTTGGCCTCAGTCTGTGTGGTTTCCTGAGCCGCTGTTGATGCCGTTGTGCTGTCATTATTGTTCCCACAGCCTGATAATGCAAGTCCCATAGCAAGCACCGATGCAGTTACCACAGCACGCAATCCTTTTTTCCTCATAGTTACACTCCTTTGTTAAGTACTTGAAATTTACGCTGACCGCCAGTAATTTCACGCACAAAAAAAACGCCTGATACTGCTGTCCGCAGTCCTACTGCAGCATGGTACGACCAAGCCCCCGTGGTCATGGTACCGACAAATGGCAGGTTTCCTGGCTTATAGACCTCTCCGTCGCCTTCCCGATCTTGGTTCTGCGGATCAGTGGCTGACTTGTTCTGTCTGTCGGAGAGTGGATCGCTGCTACTATTCACAGCCTCCCTCCACGACCACAGCCCTTCTGCACTTCGTGCATAAGACGCCGCTTCGCGGCTTATGGCTGTGGCGTTTCGGGAGGATCATCTGCTTCGCAGATTCATCCGTAAACATACTGCAGCTTTGCGTGCAAGCACGCAGCTGCAGTATGTTTACGGATGTTGCGAATAGTAGCTGATCCATTAATTACAGTGACGGGATCGTGCAGGATTCTCACCTGCTTCCCTTTTACCCCCTGGCCCGGTTTTATCCGTCAGGGGCACCATCTGACATATTTTCGCAACGCATGACAAAAATACAGGGATGTTATATCACAACATAACATCCCTGTCAAACATTCATTCCCAACGATTAGTTCTCTGTAACAGCAGAAGATCCGCTATAGTTAAAGCCGTCATGGTCTCCACAACAACTGCTGCCCTGGGGCCTATCACGGGATCGTGTCTTCCTTTGATGGAAAGCTCCACCTCTTCACCGTCTTTGTTAACGGTCTGCTGTTCCCGGAATATTGACGGTGTGGGCTTGAAAGATGCCCTTATCAGTATATCTCCTCCGTCACTGATTCCGCCGAGTATTCCTCCGGAATGGTTGCTGGATTTTACAACCCTTCCGTTCTGAATACGGAACGGATCATTATTCTCCGATCCTCTGGCCTTTACAACCCCCGTCCCGTCGCCTATCTCAACTGCCTTTACCGCTCCTATGGAGAATATCGCCTGTCCCAGCCTCGCATCCAGCTTGTCAAATACAGGCTCACCCACTCCAGCCGGCATTCCGGTCACCACGCAGGTCACCTCACTGCCGGTGGAATCCTTTTCCTCCATCAGCTTCCTGAGATATATCTCAGCCTCAGCCGCTGCAGCCGCATCAGGCATACAGAACGCATTGTTCATTATTTCATCCGTATCAAATCTTTCAGGATCACATTTTACCGGTCCTATTGCGCTTACCCAGGAGCTTATATGTATGCCCTGCATTTCAAGGAACTTTGCTGCTATGGCTCCTGCAGCAACCCGTCCTGCAGTCTCTCTTCCGGAGGATCTTCCGCCTCCCCTGTAATCCCTGAACCCGTATTTTGCATCAAAGCCGAAATCCGCATGCCCCGGGCGGTAGGTTGTGGCAAGATTACCGTAATCCTGCGACCTTTGAGATGTATTTTCTATCATAAGTGATATTGGGGTTCCTGTGGTTTTTCCTTCAAAAACACCCGACAGTATGCGTACTCTGTCATCTTCTTTTCTGGGAGTTGAAAATGCCCTGCCTCCCGGTTTTCTTCTGTCAAGAAATGTCTGGATATACTCTTCATCCATGGGTATACCCGCCGGGCAGCCGTCAACTACAGCCCCCAGACCTGCGCCGTGGGATTCTCCCCAGGTTGTAGCCCTGAATACCGTCCCTATGCCTGATCCTGCCATTTTGTCCTACCTCCAAAATCGCACAAAAGGTTCTGATCACCACAGCATTCCGCCGTGAATCAGAACCTTTCACGCGTTCATTTCCATATTTATAAATTCCCGGCTGCTGCTTTCCTTGCTGCCCTTGGATGGGCATGATCATATACTTCCTTCAGCCTCACCGGTTTATTCTTCAGATATATCTGTGTTGTCGAAATATCGGAATGACCAAGCATTTCCTGTACGGCGTGCAGATCCGCGCCGTTATTCACCATGTGTGAAGCAAATGAATGTCTTATCATATGCGGTGTGATATCCTTGTCGATCTCCGCCTTTCTGGCATAGTATTTGATGATCTTCCAGAAGCCCTGTCTCGACATGGGCTCTCCCTTTATATTTGCAAAGAGATAATCACCATCCTTTACCATTTCAGGACGGACATCACGGATATAAACACTCAGTGCCTCACTGGCTTCGGATTCTATCGGAATGATCCGATACTTTCCCCCGTCAGAACATGTAATATAATTCATCTCCAGATCAATATCCTCAAGCTTCAGGCTGAGCAGCTCTGAAACCCTGAGACCGGTTGCATAAAGCAGCTCCAGCATGGCTTTGTCCCGTATCTCCTTGGGTGACCTGCCCGAAGGCTGCTGCAGAAGAAGATTGACTTCCTCTACGGTGAGTACATCCGGAGATCTCTTCTCAACCTTTGGCGGCTTGATCAGCTCCGTGGGATTATGATCTATGATCCCCCGCCCCAGCAGGAACACAAAAAAAGAACGTATACTTGCTATGCTCCGTGAAACCGTAGCCGTACTCATGCCCGAATTTTCGAGATAAAGCACATAAGAACCAAGTGAGGTGGCATTTATATCCTCCACCCCGCTGATGCCGTTTTCACGGAAGTATTCCTGCATTTTATGAAGATCTCGATTATAGGATTGAATTGTGTTCTGACTTGAATGCTTTACATCACTCAGATATGTGACATAGGATTCAATCAACTGTTCCATATCTACCCCTGTAAATTAAATGAAAAAGACTCTTCTTAATCGCGCCAACGATATCTTTTTCTTTACATGTTACAGTATAATTACTAATTTACATAAAATCAATAGTGATTTTCAGCCCGGAACGCCTGTATTTATTGGGCTTACGGGGTTTTTCAACGAAATATGGAATTCATTTTACGGTAAACCACATTATCTTGTGATTTACGAAAAAATATATTTTTTAATAATTTGTGAAAAAAGTTTTTCAAAACAGGCCCCTTGTTCTCAGATCCTGATAACCAAGCAGCGCTATAACTGTTTTTCCGTCGTATATCTCTCCCCTGTATATCATATCCAGCGCTTCCGTAAAAGGAATCCGTACCAGATCAATTGACTCCTCCGGATCAAGATGACGTGCGCCCTTTTTCAGCTCCTTACCGACATATACTGCCGTATGCTCATCAAAGAGTCCGACGGCATTGATCATATTACCTATCTTATATCTCTTCTCCGGTATAAGACCCGTTTCTTCCTCAGCTTCTCTCACTGCAGTAATTTCGGTTGACTCATCGTCAGGTTCCAGAATACCTGCGGGTATCTCAAGCAATACCCTGTCTTCAACATTTCTGTACTGCTTTACAAGTATCACCTGTTCTTCATCATCCACCAGCAGAATAGCGGCCCCGTCCCTGTTTTTTACATAATCATAATGAAGTACAGTTCCGTCTGACTGTTCAAGTATATCTTCATATACCTTCACCCTGTGAGCTTCGTATTTCAGGACTCTTTCAAGCCTTCTGGTTTCTTTCATAATAACCCCTTTCGTAGAAAAAAGCCTCCCGATTATCCTATACAGATAACCGGGAGGCTGATCCTTTTCAATGAAGATTACTTTGCATAATCCGTGACTCTGGATTCCCGAATGAGACTGACCTTGATCTGTCCCGGGTATTCCAGCTCATCTTCAATGCGTTTTGCGATCTCTCTGCCGAGGATCACCATATCGCTGTCAGATACATGCTCAGGAACTACCATTACCCGAATCTCGCGACCCGCCTGAATAGCAAAAGATTTGTCAACACCCTTGAATTCATTTGCGATACCCTCAAGCTTGGTAAGCCTTGTGGT
Source organism: uncultured Eubacteriales bacterium (assembly GCA_900321505.1). GTDB lineage: Bacteria > Bacillota > Clostridia > Lachnospirales > Lachnospiraceae > Eubacterium_Q. The sequence goes on along the minus strand of ONWK01000019.1, from coordinate 2,829 downwards.
ATAGGTTTCAAGTGTCTCCCTTCTTGCACCGGGGCGTGCTGCCGATATAGTATCAGCCGCCTGTACTATGCAAGCTATAAGGGATTCTGCTTCACAATCACCATGGTGTGATGCAACGGAATTGATAACGGTTGCATTCTCCTTATACTTTCTGCAGAGATCCACACCAATGGATACATGAGAGCCTTCCATTTCATGATCAATGGACTTTCCGATATCATGAAGCAATCCGGCACGTTTTGCCAGTTTGATATCTTCGCCGATCTCTCCGGCTATAAGTCCTGAAAGCTGTGCTACTTCTATGGAATGCTTCAGTGCATTCTGTCCGTAGCTGGTTCGGAACTTCATCCGGCCAAGCAGCTTGACAAGTTCCGGATGAATGCCATGAACACCGACCTCGAGAGTGGCAGCTTCGCCTTCCTCCCGCATCATATTCTCGACTTCCTTCTTTGCCTTCTCTACCATCTCCTCAATCCTGGCCGGATGTATACGTCCGTCCACGATGAGCTTCTCCAGCGCGATCCTTGCGACCTCACGGCGCACGGGATCAAAGCTTGAAAGAACAACTGCCTCAGGTGTATCATCGATGATAAGATCGACTCCGGTAAGTGTTTCCAGCGTCCGGATATTACGACCTTCACGTCCGATGATCCTTCCCTTCATATCATCATTGGGCAGCTGTACAAGTGAAATGGTAGATTCAGAGACTACATCTGCTGCACATTTCTGTATCGCAGATACCACGTACTCCTTCGCTTTCTTGTCGGCTTCTTCTTTAGCCCGCGATTCCATCTCCTTGATCATGACTGCGGTTTCATGTTTTACGTCATCCTCCACAGCCCGAAGCAAAATTTCCTTTGCCTGTTCAGAGGTGAGTCCGGAGATTCTCTCCAGTTCCTGTTCACGCTTCGCATAGAGTTCATCGACCTCAGCCTGTTTCCGGGTAAGATTGGCTTCTCTGGCAGTAAGAGACTGTTCTCTTCTTTCCAGTGCATCCGTCTTCTTGTCCAGATTTTCTTCCTTCGACAGAACCCTTTTCTCCATACGCTGAATCTCACTGCGTCGTTCCTTAACCTCCTTGTCGATGTCATTCTTGGTCTTCATGGCATCTTCCTTGGCGGTAAGAAGGATATCGCGCTTCTTCGCTTCAGCATCTCTCAGTGCATCATCAATGATCTCTCTTGCCTTCTCTTCAGCACTGCCGATCTTTGCTTCCGCGATCTTCTTGCGGTATGCAATGGCAGCAAACCATGTGAGAACGGCTACAACGATCACGATCACAGCACATACGATGATGGTTGTGGGCGTATCCACAGGAGCACCTCCTTATTTAGTTTTTTTGTACTAAAAAAAGTACAACAGATAAATGATATAATTTTTTTCTACTTATGTCAAGTTAAAGTGAAATTTTACGGAAAAAGCTTAATACCTCATCCATATCTTCCCTTGTACCAATGGTTATCCTCAGAAAATCATCAATTCTCGGCTGGTTGAAATACCTGAAGAATATCCCCTTTTCCCTTGCCTTTTCGAATATTTCCTTTGCGGATACGGATTCATGGGAAGCAAATACGAAATTTGCCTCAGACGGAATAACCTTAAAATGCAGCTTTTCCAGTTCCTCCGTAAAATACCTTCTGGTTTCCACGATCTTATCCCTGGTCTCCCTGAAGTACCCGTCATCCTCTATGGAACGTACACCCCAGTTAATGGACGGCATGTTCATCGTATATGAATTATAGGAATACTTTACACTCTGGAGCGCCTCAATAAGCTCAGGCTGCCCTATGGCATAGCCGATCCTCAGACCTGCCATGGAACGGGATTTTGAAAAGGTCCGCACCACCAGAAGATTCGGATATTTATCTATAAGCTTAAGAGCCGAACTTCCCTCCGGAGCAAAATCTATATAGGCTTCATCAATTATTACAACGCATTCCGGATGGCTGCTGATCACCGACTCCACCTCATAAAGCGGAAGCAGTTTTCCCGTAGGCGCATTGGGATTCGGAAAAATGATACCTCCCTGATCACCTTCATAATCCTCCTTACGGATGGAAAAGCTGTCATCCAGCGGGATTATCCTGGTCGGGATCCGGAAAAGCTCCGCCCACACCGGATAAAATGAGTAGGTAATATCCGGGAAAAGCACAGGTTTATCTGAATTGAAGAAGGTAAGAAATGCCATACCGAGTACATCATCACTTCCCACTCCCACAAATACCTGCTTTTTATCAACACCGTGATATGCTGCAAGCGCATTAACAAGCTCCGATGCCGATGGATCGGGATATTTTCTGAGAAGCATATCCCCGTTCATACCCTCCAGCACCTTCGGTGAAGGGGGATAAGGATTCTCATTTGTATTAAGCTTGATAACCCTCTCTTCCTTCGGCTGTTCCCCCGGTGTATACGGTGTTACCTTTCTGACATTGTCCTTCCAGCTCATTTATCTACTCCTCTTTCTGATGATCACTGCTTTTTAAGTACTATTTCAAAGCCCTGAAGAGAATCGTCCGGGATTGAAATGGTCTGTTTCTTACGATCATATGTTCCTTCTATGTATTTCCCGTTTGCCGACAGTATAACCGAGCTGCCGTCAAAATCCAGAGTTATATTCTGCACATCGGTCTTTCCGCGGTAATGCGCAGTCATCACACCCGTATCTCCGGATATCTCAAGCTGCAGAGTGGTTCCGTCAAAGGCATAATCGTCCCAGATATAGGTTCCGTTCTTAAAATGGAACAGTCCAAGAAGAAAGCACACCAGAAGACCGACCAGCACCAATGCCCCGGAAACAATGCCTATGATAAGACCCTTTTTAGTGCT
>ONWK01000107.1 GCA_900321505.1 uncultured Eubacteriales bacterium | reverse complement strand
GCTGACCATCACCCCTGCTGTAGCGGATTGCAGGTACAGGGCACCGCTATCTCCCCGGCTGCGCGGTGAGAATAGTATAGCGAAATGCGCTGCCTACGTCAAGGAAATTTTATCCGCAAGTTCTGCAAACTGTCCAAGCGACAGTGCTTCTCCCCTTATGGTTAAGGGCAGTCCCAGGGCCTGCAGGGCCTGTTCGGTGGTCTCCTTCGGAATAGCCGTAACCGGATCATTTTTCAGGGCATTGACCAGGGTTTTACGGCGTTCATTGAAGGCCGCGCGGATAATCCTGAACATGAATTTTTCATCCTTCACTTCTACAGGCGGTTCCTTCCTCTTTGAAAGCCTGATCACAGCCGAACCTACTGCCGGCCTGGGCATAAAACAGTTGGGCGGGACGTTTGCGGCAAGATATGTTTCCGCATAATACTGCACGGCAAGTGACAGAGCTCCGTAGGTTTTGCTTCCCGGTCCGGCATCCATGCGTTCAGCCACTTCCTTCTGGATCATGACTGTTATGGATTCAGCCGGAACATTTCCCTCAAGAAGACCCATTATTATGGGCGTGGTTATATAATACGGCAGATTTGCGACTATTTTGCAGCTTTTCCCTTCTCCGATAAGTGCCTGAATATCGCACTTAAGGATATCCTGATTTACCACGGTCACATTATCATATTCCTTAAGAGTATCCCCGAGTACAGGGATCAGCTTCTCATCGATCTCCACTGCAAAGACCTTTCCGGCCGACTCGGCAAGATACTGGGTCAGCGTTCCTATGCCCGGTCCGATCTCAAGTACTGTGTCTTCCTTTGATATATCCGCCGCAAGCAGGATTTTGCTGATCACATGCTGATCTATGAGGAAATTCTGGCCATAGCGCTTCTGAAAACGGAAATCATATTTTTTTATGGTCTGTATCGTAACCTGGGGGTTACTGAGTTTATCATTATCCGGCGTCATCAAATCTCCTCCCGGTCTTGTATCCTGTATAATCTGAATGCGTTTCCGGCTGTAATGCGTGCCACCTCTTCCGCCGAAATGCCTTTTATCTCTGCAACCGCCTCCGCGATCAGCGGCAGCGACAGCGAATCATTTCTCTCTCCCCTTCTTCCTTCGGGAGAAAGATACGGCGCATCGGTCTCCAGCACCAGCCTTTCAATGGGTATCCTCCGTACCGTTTCCCTGAGCCTTCTGGAAGCAGGATAGGTCACCTTGCCGCCTATTCCCAGGAAAAAGCCCATACGGACAAATATCTCCGCCATTTCCGGGCTGTAGGAAAAACAGTGGATAACTCCGCCCGGTCCGCCGGTTGCCTCCTCCCTGAGTATTTCCGCCGTATCCTGAGCCGCATCACGGGAATGAATCACCACCGGAAGATCCAGCCTTTTCGAAAGCCTGAGCTGTGCGCGGAACAGTTCCTGCTGAAGGGACTTATCCGGGACTCTCCCGGGGCGGTCCTTATAATAATCAAGCCCGGTTTCCCCTATTGCAGCTACGGCAGCCAGATCCCGCAGAACGAGCCTCTCCAGCCTCTTCATTGCTTCTCCGATGTCCGGTTCCGCATGCAGCGGATGTATGCCCGCCACGGCAATATGCGAACTGTCCTCAGCTGCAAGCTCTATGGCCTTTTGGGAAGAATCAGTATCATACCCGATAACCGCATCATATCTAACTCCTGCCCTTCTGATACGGTCCTTCACCTCCGGAAGATCCGCATCAAAATCCGGATGGTTGTAATGCGTATGCGTATCAAAAAAAAAGGTGTCCACTCTGATGATCTCCCTTGTTTTTTATGGTCAAACAAACTATAATAGCTCTATATGCCCTTTTGGCTCCGGCATCATTATATCAGAAGCTGATGCATTTTACCACAGGGCAAATACGGAGGACAAATCATTGATCAACAGTTTTTACAAGGAAATGACCGGAAAGGAATCGGTCATCAGACAGTTTTTTGACTACAGCAGGAAGCGTGCAGCGGAAATGGGACCCGACAGTGTATATAATTTTTCCATCGGCAATCCCTCCGTTCCCGCACCCGATTCAGTAACCCGTGCCATGCAGGAGCTTATTGCAAATGAGGATCCTGTTACCCTGCACGGCTACAGCCCCACTCTCGGGCTCCCTTCCACAAAGAAGGCCATAGCTGATTCGCTGAACCGCAGATTCGGCATGCAGTACACTCCCGGACATATCTTTCCGACTTCCGGAGCCGCCGGTGCCCTGGCCCACGCTCTCCGCGCAGTCACAAAACCCGGAGATACAGTCATCACCTTTGCGCCCTATTTTCCCGAGTATATACCCTATGTAACCGGAACAGGTGCTGAACTGAAGGTGGTTCCGGCAGATCCCACATCCTTTCAGATCAACTTTGAAAAGCTTGAGGAATATCTGACTCCCGATGTTGCCGCAGTACTCATCAATTCCCCGAACAACCCTTCGGGAATCGTTTATACTACAGAAACTATAAAGCGCCTTGCCGCTCTTCTTGAGGACCGCCAGAAGGAATACGGTCATGAGATCTTCCTGATCACAGATGAGCCTTACAGGGAGATCATTTTCGAGGGAACCGATTCACCCTTTATCTCAAAATTATACGATAATTCCATCTGCTGCTATTCCTTCAGCAAATCTCTCTCCCTTCCCGGAGAGCGTATAGGTTATCTGGCAGTGAATCCGGCAGCAAAGGATGCAGAGCTTATCGTCCCCATGTGCGGACAGATCTCACGTTTTACCGGACACAACTGCCCTTCATCCCTGATGCAGCGCGCTATCGAGGGAGAACTGGACAACACCAGCGATCTCAGCATTTATGAAAAGAATGCCGTTATCCTTTACGATGCCCTTACAGAGATCGGTTATTCCATCGTACGTCCCGGCGGAACATTCTACATGTTCCCGAGATCACCGATCGCGGATGCCAATGAATTCTGCTGGACAGGCGCAAAAGAGCTCGGCCTTATCATAGTTCCCGGCGATTCCTTTGAATGTCCGGGCCATTTCCGCATCTCCTACTGTGTGCCTACAGAACAGATCGAGAAGTCTATCCCTCTCTTCCGTAAGCTTTACGAAAGATTCGTTTAGACATCTCTTGTCTTTTGCCGTTCATTTCGGTATAATCACACAGTATGATTTTGGAGGTGTATAATGGATATTACAAATGAAGCAGAAAAAGGGCCAAAGCGCTATGCCGGCATTCTGGCCCATCCCACATCCTTTCCGGGTCCCTATGGTATCGGCGACCTCGGCAGGGGTGCGTATGATTTTATTGATTTTCTGAAAAGTTCAGGTATGACGGTATGGCAGGTGCTTCCCCTCGGGCACACGGGCTTCGGCGATTCACCCTATCAGCCCTTCTCCTCTTTTGCGGGACAGCCCTACATAATAAGCCCTGATCACCTGAAGGAATTAGGACTTCTGTATGATTCCGATTTTCAGGATATGCCTGTATGGAATCCGGAAAATATCGACTACGGCGATGCCATCGCGTTCAAGACGAGACTTCTGCGCCAGGCTTATGACAGATTTCTGGATCCTGACGTAAAGGATAATTTTTCCCAGAACAGTGAAATGATGACTGAGTATGAGACCTTCTGCAGGGAGAATGAATGGCTTGCCGACTATTCCCTTTTCATGGCCGGAAAGGACTATCATGAAGGAGCCCCCTGGTACCTCTGGGAGGATGATCTCAAAAATCCTACCAAAGCCCAGCGCAGGGAATGGGAGACAAAGCTTGAGAAGGAGATCGGGTATTATAATTTCATTCAGTTCATTTTCTATAAGGAATGGATGAAACTGAAGAAATATGCCAATGATCATGATATCTCCATAATCGGTGATATTCCGATCTTTGTAGCATGGGACTCGGTTGATGTCTGGGTACACAAGAAGCTTTTCTGTCTGGATACAAAGGGATTCCCGACAGTAGTTGCCGGTGTTCCTCCGGATTATTTCTCAGCCACCGGCCAGCTTTGGGGCAATCCTCTTTATAACTGGCCCGAGCATACGAAAACACGTTACGAATGGTGGTTCAACAGGATCAGACATCAGCTGACCCTGACAGATTATCTGCGGATCGACCATTTCCGCGGCTTTGATAAATACTGGGCAGTTCCCTTCGGTGAAGAGACTGCGATCAAGGGTAAATGGATGAGCGCTCCCGGCGATAACTTCTTTACCATGCTTGAAGCAACTCTCGGTTATCATATGCCCATCATTGCCGAAGATCTCGGTGAGATCGATCACTCTGTCATCGAACTTCGTGACAAGTTCGGCTTCCCCGGCATGAAGATCCTGCAGTTTGCTTTTGAGAATCCGAACGAGAATCTTTTCCTGCCCCACAATCATATCCGTAACTGTATCTGTTATACGGGTACACACGATAATGATACTACTCTGGGCTGGTATAAGAACGCCTATGAAGCATCACGCGACAAGCTCCGCCGTTACTACAGTACCGATGCCAGCGATATCTGCTGGGTTATGATCCGGGCATGCTTCGGTTCGGTGGCCAATATGGCCATAGTCCCCATGCAGGATGTACTTGAACTGGATTCCTGGGCACGCTTCAACACACCCGGTGTCGCCAGCGGCAACTGGTCATGGCGGTATAAGCAGACTGACTTAACGCCTCACCTCGCAAGCCGTCTGTTCGAAACCGCAAAAATGTTCGGCCGGTAAGTTTTTGTCAAAGCTGATAAAAATGCCGAAAGGAGGGATTTTATGATTCGGCTGATCGTGTCCTTAATATGGACCACACTGGCCATGATAGTTTCACTTCCTGCACACTGGCGCTGGAAGCATATAGCAAAAACCCATCCCGAGATCTCCTGGAAAAAAGCCAGAAAGCTCATCCGCTTTTTCTTCCGCGGACTGATCCGTCTGGCCGGAACCAGGCTTGAGGTACGGGGTGCGGAGAATATCCCGGATACAGCTACTCTTTTTGTCGGCAATCATCAAAGCTACTTTGACATAATCATCATGCAGACGCTGTCCAAAACACCTATCGGCTTCGTAGCCAAAAAAGAATTCAAGTCATATCCTCTGCTTCCTCTCTACATGGAGGATATGGGAAGCATTTTCCTTGACCGGGATAACGTCCGCGAAAGCCTTAAGACCATCAACGAAGGTACGGAACGTATGGGCAAGGGGCTGTCTCTGGGGCTTTACCCGGAGGGTACCAGAAATCACGGAGAAAAGCTGCTCCCCTTTAAGGCCGGCGGCTACCGTATGGCGGAAAAATCGGATTCACCCATGGTTTTGATGGCAGCAACCAATTTCGGAAAGATATTTGAAGAAAACCGTTTCCATTTCATAAGAAGCCGGCATGTCATAATAGAATTTGACAAACCCGTTTATCCCGGCCGGATGTCAAAGGATGAAAGAAAAGCATTCTACGACAGCATTCCCGACAGGATCCAGGCAATGCTGGATGTTCACAAAAAAGACCTGCTTGCAGAGCAGTACGCAAAAAAGAAAGTGAGGAAAACCCCATGAACTTTTGGTGGATAATCGGTATCGTTCTTGCGGTACTGATCATCGTAATGGTTGTCCTGTATATACTCGGCAACAAGATGCAGAAGAAACAGATGGATCAGAAGGAACAGGTAAATGCGGCCGCACAGCCCACCTCCATGTTCATCATCGATAAGAAGATCCTGCCGCTAAAGGAAGCCAAGCTGCCGAAATCAGTAATGGATCAGCTGCCGAAGCGTTATCAGAGAGCCAAGGTTCCCGTTGTAAAAGCCAAGGTGGGTCCTCAGGTTACAACTCTGATCTGCGATGAGGCCATCTATGAGGATGTCCCGAAGCACGGTGAAGTAAAGGCCATGGTAAGCGGTATCTATCTTGTCGGAGTCCGCACGCTGCATTCCAAGACCAGAAAGATGCAGCAGCAGGAAGAGCTGGATGAGAAGGGTAAGAAGCGGAAGAAGACCATGCGCGAGAAGATGATCCAGCGTCAGGCAAATTACCAGAAACAGCTTGCTGTTGAAATGGAGAACCGCAAGACCAAGGCTGAAGAAAAAGAACAGAAGGCCAAGGAGAAGCGGGATCGGGAAAGGGCAAAGAAAATTGTCGACTAACGAAGAACAAAAATCAGGAAGGGGACTGTCGCTGTTACTTGCAGCAGTCCCTCTTCTTTTATCCTTTTTACTTTCAATGATAGCATATTTTGCAGGGATCTTCGTGAGCATGTTTGATCAGAAGATCGGTACGCCTGCGGTGGAGCTGTCAGCCTCGGATGAAGGGTGGATATATCTGATACAGTATCTGCTTTATCTGGTCTTCTTCGGGATCTGGTACTGGTATCTTCTTCAAAAACTGGAAAAGGAAGCAATACAGTCACGCCACAGCAGGCCCCTCACTGAAGAAGAAAAAAAGGAGAAAAAGAAAAAGACCTCAGCCACCGTAAAAGCCCCTGTCAAATGGGAGCCGGTGAAATACTGGGCAAAACGGCTGCCGCTGCTGATCATCCTCGGCTACTCGCTTCAGCTGTGCGTATCCGGCATCCTTTCGGTTTTCTCCATAGGCTTTCCGTCTGTATTTGAAGCCTATAAAGAGCTGATACAGTCCCTGGCCGGAAACGGCGTTGATATCAAAACCTTTATCTCCGTAAGCTTCTTAGCTCCTGTAGCCGAGGAGATCATGTTCAGAGGGCTGACTTATCTGTATGCCTCACGGGCTGTTCCGGAAAAATGGGCCATCCTCATTCAGGCCGTGCTTTTCGGAATATATCACGGCAACCTGATACAGTTTATGTATGCCACCGCCATCGGCATCCTTTTCGGAATGCTGAGAAGGCAGTCCGGCAGTGTTGTTCCGGGGATCATACTGCATATCATTATCAATCTGTCAGCATATCTCATTCCCGCGGCATGGATCGAAACAGTGCCGAAGGCAGCGCTTATGATCGGTCTGTCGCTTATGCTGATCATACCGGGCTTTATAATACTTCTGAAGAAAAAGAAGCGAAGAGCACCTGTGAGCCGGATCGATGATGATAAAATCTGAGATCACGATTGCGACAAATGGACATTCATGCAAGCGTGCCTGTAGGCATATTTGCCGGCCGTATCGCGCAAAAAAAGAAAACCGCATTGTGCACAGGCACTCTGCGGTTTTCTTTTTTATGCATGAAGCGCGGAATATCTAACGCTCCTCCGCCATCTTTATCAGCTCTTCCACATATTCCTTCATCGGATGCCCTGCATGATCCATAAGCATCGGATACATACTGATGGGCGTATGACCTGGGATGGCATTTATCTCATTAAATACGACCCTGTTGGTTCCTTCCTCCAGGAAGAAATCCACTCTTGCAAAGCCGAAGCTGTCGCAGGCTTTGTATATGGCTATTGCCTTCTCCCGGAATTCTTCAAGCTTACCCTCCGGAAGCTCGGGATCAATTATGGTCTTTGACTCCTCGTTATGGTATTTTGCATCAAAGTCATAGAACTCACCTGCGGAAAGTATCTCTCCCATGCCGGATGCAAAGCATTTCTCATCATGTCCGAAAACAGCGCACTCCAGCTCCCGGCCTACGATGGCCTCTTCTACAAGTATCTTCTTATCATGTCCTGCCGCGATCTTAAGTCCCTCTATCAGCTCCGCACGGTCATGCGCCTTGCTGATACCCATAGATGAGCCCGCATTTGAAGGTTTCACAAAAACCGGATAGGGAAAGGCCTTTTCCACCCTTGCCACCACCTCATCCATTTTTTCAAGCTCATAGCTTCTTACCGGCACATATTCCGCCTGGTCGATGCCTATGTTCTTCACTATGACCTTAGTGAAGAATTTGTCCATGGTAACCGCGCCTGAGAGATATCCACAGCCCACATAAGGCAGATTACCGAGTTCGAACAGTCCCTGAATGGTACCGTCCTCGCCCCACAATCCGTGAAGCACGGGAAAGGCGACATCTATATGAAGCTTCTCAAAATGATCTCCCTCCATAATGATAAGCGTATTATCCGTCTCCGGTGATATAACTGCGTGAACGGTACTCTTAGTCCAGCTTCCGTCCTCCATGGATGTGATGGTCGGAGCCAGCAGCCACTCACCCTTTTTTGTTATACCTATCAGTACCTTGTCGTATTTGTCCGCAGGGATGGCCCTCGCAACAGTTGCTGCAGATACAATTGAAACCGCATGTTCCGAGGAACGTCCGCCGAAGATCACACATACTCTCTTTTTCATTTTCCAATCTGTGCAGCCCTTTAAAGACTGCAGTTCTCCTTCTTAAGATTTAAAAAAGCTCCTGCACGCCGGCACACCTAACAGCATACCGTTGTGATATATACCTTATCAGCCCCTGCTCTGTGCAGCGCCTCCGCACAGGCATCCGCCGTCGCGCCGGTGGTATAGATATCATCCACCAGCAATACCGTATCCGCCTGAGTTTCCTTATCAGGCTGAAATGCACTGCGCAGGTTGAGGAATCTTTCTTCCCTGGAAAGCTTCTTCTGCGCACGGGTCTCCTCTCCCCGGATAAGAGCAGTATTATCAACCGGCAGCTGCAGTATTTCCGCCATCGCTTCAGCCAGCAGCTCCGCCTGATTATACCCCCTCTTCTTCAGCTTTTCCTTATGTACCGGTACCGGTACAAGCGCTCCGATCCCCAGCTCCCTCCATTCTCTCCCGAAGGTCTCCGCCAGAAGTCTTCCGTAAAAGGCCGCATATTCCGCTCTGCCATGATATTTCATGGCTGCCATGGCATCGGATACCGGCGGTACATACCGCAGCAGCGGAAAACCCTTAATAAAGCAGTGCTTTCTCTTCATACAGTCTCCGCAGTACTCGGTTTCCGGATCTTCAACAGTCTTTCCGCATCTGAAGCACCTTGGCTCCTCAACCCACGGAAGGCTGTTCCGGCATTTTCCGCATATACCTTTATCATCTACGGAAATAACCCTGTCACAGACCGAGCACCTTGGCGGAAACAAAAGATCAAGGCTCCTGTTCCATATCATAAAGCTCCTCCAGCCTGTTTGCAAGCCCCGTATAACGGTTCTGTTCGCTTACATTATCTATCATACGGCTGACCATTCTCAGGTCGCCTACCAATACTACCATATTCTTTGCCCTGGTTACCGCAGTATAAAAAAGATTTCTGGTAAGCAGCCTGTCCGTTCCCTGATAAAGCGGTATTATCACCGCCGGATACTCGCTTCCCTGTGATTTGTGGATAGTTACTGCAAATGCGTGCTCCAGCTCATCCAGCATGGAGAAGGGATAGTCAGCCTCTCTTCCGTCATCAAAGCGTATCTCCATCACCTCATCAAAGGAATTGATAGAAATGATATGCCCCATATCACCGTTGAATACGCCTATCCCTTCTTCTCTGATGAAGTTATTCTCCTTCGACGGCGGGATCTGCCATTCAAGCTTGTAATTGTTCTTTATCTGCATCACCTTATCGCCCTCACGGAAGATCACATCTCCGTGGATCCGCTCCTGTTTGGAACGGTTCGGCGGATTAAGCGTCTGCTGAAGGCGGCGGTTCAGGGATTCAACGCCCAGTTCATATTTTCTCATGGCCGTGAGTACCTGTATATCCTCAGTGGGAACCCCCAGAAAACCCGGCAGGTTCTTCGTGAGCAGCTCACATATCTCGGATATCACAGCTTCAGAACCGTTTCTGGGGATATAAAAGAAATCGTTGCCCTTATTATGAAGCTCGAGGTGTTCACCGTTCTTTATCTTATGGGCGTTTACCACGATCTGGCTTTCCTCGGACTGACGGAATATCGTGGAAAGGGTGGTCACCGGAAAGCATCTGCTCCCGATTATATCATGCAGTACATTTCCGGCCCCTACCGAAGGCAGCTGATCTATATCACCAACAAGGATGAGACGGGTACCGTAGCTCAGCGCCATAAGCAGAGAGTGAAGCAGATGCGCATCCACCATGGATGCCTCATCTATTATGACCGCATCACATTCCAGCGGATTCTCCTCATTCCTCGCAAAGAAGCTTTTTCTCCTGCTCTCGGGATCCGGCTCCCCAGTAAATTCCAGCAGTCTGTGTATGGTCCTCGCTGCAACCCCGGTGGATTCAGTGATCCTCTTAGCCGCACGGCCTGTGGGCGCGGCCAGTTCAACCTTCATGGCATTATTCTCAAAATAACCTATTATGGCGCTTATAATAGTTGTCTTTCCGGTTCCCGGACCTCCGGTAATAACTGCAACACCTGAGCATATGGCAGATCTTACAGCCTGCTTCTGTGTGGGATCGAGCGTTATGGACAGACTCTCTTCAACCGTGGCAATGGCTTCGTCAAGTTCCTCCTCCGGAGTATCAAAATTCAGCCTCAGATCCAGCAGTTTTCTTGCACATTCCGCCTCATTCAGATAGTTCCAGTAGGAATAGACTGCAAGATGCCCCGGCATCTCCGGGATATCATCAGACCTTACCTGCTTAAGAAATATCTTATGCTCCATGGAAAGATATACCAGCTGGTCATGAACCTTCTCATGGAAATCCTCCCAGTTTTCCTCTGTCTGCAGGAGCCTGTAAGTATTTGCCGTCAGCTCCTCTTCGGGAAGATAGAGATGTCCCAGGCTCTCAGCCTGTGTCAGAACAAAAAGCAGGGCAGACTGCAGCCGGAAGACACTGTCCACAGAGACACCTGTCTTCGCAGCGATCTCATCTGCCCGACGGAAACCGACTCCGGGGACATCCTCGGCAAGCCGGTATGGGTTTTCCTTGATAACTGCATCCACATCCTTGCCGTAAACCTGATATATCTTAAGCGCAAGCTGCGGACTGATCCCATATTTGGAAAGGCGTATCACCGCCTCCTGATATGCGTTGTTTTCCTGATAATTCTCAGCTATGGTCCTTGCCTTCCTGAGTGAAATACCGTTAACCTCGGCAAGCCTCTCCGGTTCCTCCGCGATAATGCGCAGAGTATCCTCACGGAACTTCTTAACAATACGTTTTGCAAGTACTTTACCGATACCCTTGATAAGTCCGGAAGCAAGATACCTCTCTATCCCGTCAATATCCGCCGGGATACTTATCTCATAGCTGTCCACCCTGAACTGCAGGTCATACTGGGGGTGATGGACATACTCCCCCTCAGCCGTCAGATAGATACCCTCGGAGATCGGTCCGACGGTTCCCACAAAGGTCTCTTCACCCTCCGTGGTTTCAACGGAAAATACGGTGTATCCCGTTTCATCACTTCTGTAAATGATCTTCTCGATATACCCTTCCCTTATCATCTGACTCTGCCATCCTGCTTTATCTAAAGCTTCTCATCATCGATGAATTCCACATATTTTCCGGTTCCCACTGCCACACATGAAAGCGGATCCTCCGCTGTGATGGTCGTGATACCCGTCTTCTCCTCTATCAGCTGCTCCAGCCCGTGCAGCAGAGCGCCTCCGCCCGTAAGGACGATGCCTCTGTCCGCTATATCTGCTGCAAGCTCCGGCGGAGTACGTTCCATAACGGCATGGATGGCTTCCACTATCTGTGCCGTAGTCTCCCTGAGAGCCTCTTCAGTCTCATCTGAGGTGATGAGCACCGTCTGCGGCAATCCCGTAACAAGATTCCTTCCGCGTACATCCATGGAAATGTTTTCCGGTCTTTTATAGCAGGTTCCCACATTTATCTTTACTTCTTCTGCCGTACGGTCTCCGATCAGCAGGTTATGTCTCTTCCGGATATAGCGGATTATCGCTTCATCAAAATCATCACCGGCAACCTTTATCGACTTGCTGACCACGGCCCCGCGCATGGAGATCACCGCGATATCGGTAGTTCCGCCTCCGATATCCACTACCATATTCCCCACCGGGCGGACTATATCAATGCCTGCACCGATGGCTGCGGCTATGGGTTCTTCTATGATCGTAACCTCTCTTGCGCCGGCATTGTATGTAGCTTCTTCCACCGCTCTTTTCTCCACCTCTGTGACTCCCGAGGGAACACATACGCAGATCTTGGGCCTGCGGCCGAAGAAATTTCTTCCCACAGCCTTGCGGATAAAATATTTCAGCATTTTTTCGGTAGTCGTATAATCTGAGATAACACCATGTCTCAAAGGCCGTATCGCGATTATATTTCCGGGAGTTCTGCCCAGCATCAGCCTGGCTTCTTCCCCTATCTCTACTATTCTTTCCTGATCCTTGTCATAGGCAACGACAGCCGGTTCCCGCAGGACCACGCCCTTGCCCTTTACATATACCAGGATACTGGCCGTACCCAGATCTATTCCTATATCAGCGCTTGCCATATCTTCCTCCTTGATGTCCGAAGCCTAATCGCCTGCTTTCCGGAGCAGCACTGCCGTTGCTGCACTGCCGTCAATCCATTCGATAGGTATCTCCGTCACATCATAGATCGCTCCGAGTTCATTTATATATCTGCGCCAGTTTCTTATCTCCTGAGACGGCGCTGCCTTTTCATGTATGGAACCCGGATAGCTTTCAAACTCTTCGCGTCCCTCGGGAATAAGTCTTCTGGAATCATGTCCCGTAAAGTCCATACCCAGATGCTTCTTCATTGCATTATTTGCAAAAAGAACCTTACCGTTGGCATCTTCCCTGATAAATACATCTATCGTGAGATTATGGAAGATATCCAGCAGAGTCTGTGAAGTAACTCGTTTTGTGCCTGCATCCTCCATGATCTCCACGGTCTCGGCAAGCATCCTTCCTATCAGTCTCGCAAAATGTATCTCTGACTCAGTCCAGATACGTTCCTTCCTGCTTTCAATAAAGCATACTCTGCCCCTTGATGTATTTCCGCACTTAATGGGCATAACCATCGCAGCTCTTGCAAGGCCCTGGAACACACTTACACGTATACGGTTTGTCATGGACTCCTGATCCACCACATAACCCTCCGAAAGTATTCTGTTCCTTTCTTCCTCGCTGAACTGCTCATGGAAGTTCTCTATCTGAAGATCACCATGGGGAGCCTGTCCGTCAGGACTCCAGCTGTCCTTCTCAAGGCCTGCTGTACCGACGCCGGTTTTATTCAGCATATAAAATGCATAGTCGACCTCCAGAACCTCTGCAGCCTTGGAAAGGATAATATGCAGCCGGTCCTCCCTTTCTTCCCTCATGACATCCTGAAGCTCCGCAAGAACCTGCTTCTGTCTGATCTCAAAATCAAGCTGCTTCTCAAGCTCCTGTCCGTATCCCCCGCTCTGTTCGGATACAACAGCTCTCTGGATAAAGCTTGAAATAAGCTCACCCACATGATACTGCTCACGTGATGCTATGCGGAGCATCGCGCTCTGGGATTTGTCATGAGCACAGAGTATCCACGTAGCCAGATACACGCCGTTTACCACGATCGGAACCGCGGACAGCCTGCTGTCAGGGTTTCCGTCACCCTCCAGCTCCATATATACCGCCTCATCCTGTATCATGGTTGACCGCTTAATGGAATCAAAGAACTCCTGGGTCTCCGGGCGTTCAAACATATCATAATAGTAACCGAGATATGCCTCCGGTCCTACAGGATCCACCAGCGCATGCCCATCCTGGTCCACCACTGTGGAATACAGTCCGTAGGCGTTCGCAAAGCTGCCGAAAAGCTCCACCATCTCTTCTTCCCGGAATATCTCCTTCGAAAGCTTAATGGTCGCATTTCCGGATCTTTTGGATGATTTAAGCTCTATATCGTCCTGCTGGACGATCTCCTGGAATACATACTCTAACAGATAATAATCCTCATCAAAATCCATATAATGGGATCTGATATCCACATTCCGCAATACGCCGTCATCCCCTACAAGACGGACACGGTATGTGAAATCCGTATGTGTTTCCGCCGCAATGCTCACAGCATCAATAAAGCCGTCCCTGTCCTCAGGATGTATATAATCCTTAGGCAGTCTGAAGCCCCCCTTAAGGCTTGCAAGATTCATGCCAAGCTGAGTTACATTTTCGGAAATGAATTCCAGCTTGGTCCTGCTGACCGGCTCATTCTGGGTATATTTCATTACTACAACACAGCTCTTGGTCATTTCAAGAGCCTGCATCAGATAGGTTCGAACACGGTCCAAATCAGTCCCCCCTCTTTAGAAAAGCAGGGACAAGATGTCGTCCCTGCTCTCCGCAGTATCTATTCAGATATCCTGCTGATATCTCCAAAAGCGCTTTCCGTAAGTTCCTTTGTTTCCTTCACCGCATCGGATACCTTATCCACCGACTCCATGAGCAGGGATACAAGCTCGCCGATACTCTCGCACTCTCTCTTCACCTGACTGCGTGTGGTATAAACCTCTTCACGCGTCTTTGCTTTCATCTCATCACACTCAGCTTCTGCCGCCTCACGCATAGCCTGGCATTCAGCTTCAGTGTTATTGCGCAGATTGTCACAGTATGTTTCCGTATTGAGTTTAAGATTTGCACAGTCGTAATCTGCAGCTGATCTCTGACGATCGCAGTCACGATCTGTAGTCTCGCGCTTCTCCTGGCAGGCCTCCTCGGTCTCACGGGTAAGTCTTGCGCAGGCTTCCTCAGTCTCCGACCTCTGGTTCTCACACCTTTCGTTGGTCTCAGCCTGAAGCCTTTCAACCTCTGCCATGGTCTGGGCACGCTTAAGCTCACACTCTGCTTCAGTATCCCTCACAAGCTTATCAGCACGGATCTGGGCATCCAGAGCTACCTTGCTGACTGATTCATACTTAACCATGTAGTCAGCTTCTCTTTCCTCGTAGCCTGCCAGCTTTGCCCTGAGGGCCTCAACTTCCTCCTGAAGATCTGTATTTGTGCTTCGAAGGTTATCTACAGTCGCCTTCGATTCATTCATATTGGCTTCACGCATCTTACGGAGGCTGTCAACAGTCTCACCCAGCTTCACTGTAGTTTCCTTCAGCTGTGCGATCTGATTTTCATAATCTTCCTGCATCTCCGTGATAAAGGTTTCTACCGCTTTTCTGTCATATCCTCCGAAGGACACTGTTTTCAGTTCAACTTCCATTTCCAAAGCCCCTTTCTGATCGATCATCTTTAGCTTATCCGCAAAAAAGCCGCGGCTTATAGAAGTATAACACACTTACCTCTGTATTGCACTTGTTTTTTTCCTTCCCGTAAAAAAATGTACCCCCTGATGTGTTCTTTATGATATACTGTATGTCGCGTCCCTTTAGGAAAACATAAAAACCAGTCCGGAAAGCAAGCTTTCCATCCGTGATTTTTTGTTTTCCCAGAAGTGCTGAATAGTTATACTATACCGTAACTGCAAAGGAAATAAATCATGAAGAAAAGAGCATTTGCGGCAGCGCTGCTCCTGGTTCTGTGCCTGCTGTGCGCCTGCGCATCCGATAAGGGAAATAAATACGAGGCCTACATACATTCACTAATAGATGCCAACTATCTCGGGATCACCGAGGAGTATACCGTGATCACCGGAGCCTCTGCCGAAGAGGCTGAGGCTGCATATCAGTCAAATATCCGCCGGCTGGCAGATAATCTTAAGAGCTATTACGGACTACCCGCCGAAGACAGCGATGCGCTCAGCAGCCGTTTTACCGGGCTTGCAAAAACAATCTACGGAAAAACCCGTTTTGAGGTATCTCCGGTACGGGAAGATAACGGCGTTTCATATGTGGATGTCACGATCTATCCCATGGATATACTCAACTCCACCCACGACCGGGTGATATCATTTATTTCCGAGCTTGATCAGAAGGTGGCCTCAGGTGAGTTCAACGATACGGTTAAAGAGGATTACCTGGATACACTCACCTCCGGCATATTTGATATACTCAATTCCGAAGCTGAGTCCATGCCATATAAGGATCCTGTCACCATAACCACCCGGATCATCGCCGGCAAGACAGACTATTATATCAGCGATGCCGATTTCCAGGCCATCGATAAGGCGATCATCGCAGCCACTGAAAACTGAAGACAATACGCAGACTTTTCATAACAAACCGGGGGCGGATCTCAGCACGCTGAGAACCGCCCCCGGTTTGTTATAAATGAATTATAACTGTTCAGCATCCGGAGCGTAGGCCGGCCTTTACTCTACCGTTACCGATTTTGCCAGATTCCTCGGCTTATCCACATCCAGGCCTCTTGCATCCGATGTGTAGTAAGCTATAAGCTGCAGTACGGCTGCCGTTGCAAATACTGCAAAGGTCGGTTCTGCATCCGGGATACGGATCTGGCGGTCGCACACGGAATCATCCGGCTTTTCCGCATCCTGGCTTATCAGGATCACATAAGCGCCGCGGCTCTTGACCTCCTTCATGTTGGAGATGGTCTTCGGATAGATGGAAGGCTCCGTTGCTATGGCGATGACCGGTACATTTTCCGAGATAAGCGCGATGGTGCCGTGCTTTAACTCGCCTGCCGCGTAGGCCTCTGCATGAATATATGATATCTCCTTCAGCTTAAGCGACGCCTCAAGGCTCATGGTATAGTCGATACCACGCCCGATGTAGAATACATCCTGAGCCATCTTGATGTGGTTTGCGATGCGCTTGATATTATTTGCATTTTCAAGCGTCTTCTTTATCAGCTCTCCCGCGCCTGTAAGCTTTGAAATGAAATCCTTTGTCTCAGCTTCGGAAAGGATACCCTTTACAAATCCCAGACGCGCAGCCAGCAGGTACATGGCCGAGATCTGCACGGTGTAGGCCTTGGTGCTTGCCACTGCGATCTCCGGACCCGCATGGGTATAGAGCACATAGTCGCTCTCACGGGCAATGGTGGAGCCCTTTACATTTACGATGGAAATGGTCTTTGAGCCCTTGCTCTTTGCGATCTTCATGGCCTCCAGCGTATCCGTAGTCTCTCCCGACTGGGAAAGGATAACGGTCAGTACGCTGTCATCAATGATCGGATCCTTATAACGGAACTCGGATGCGATCTCAACCTGTACCGGAATCCGGAGCCGGCTTTCGATCACTCTTGCGCCCACCATTCCTGCATGCATCGCCGTTCCGCAGGCAACCACAACTACACGCTGAACTTTTTTCAGAACTTCATCCGGGATCCCGTCCTCAGTAAAATCAGGCATACCGTCAGATACACGGGGCGTAATGGTTCTGTCCAGCGCTTCAGGCTGCTCATAGATCTCCTTCAGCATGAAGTGCGGATATCCTCCCTTCTGGGCTGAATTTATATCCCAGTCAACGGTAAGGATCTCCGGTGTCACCTTATTCCCCTTCATATCCTCAACACGGATTGAATCCTTTGTCATGGTCAGGATATGATATTCCGGAACAACAAAGTACTTCTTTGAATACGGAATGAGGGCTGTAAGGTCCGATGCAATGATGGTTCCCTGATCAAATACAGCCGCAACCAGAGGGCTGACATTTCTTACGCAGTAGATAATATCAGGATGATCACTGAACATGATGCAGAGCGCAAATGTACCTGCCAGAAGCTTTACAGTCTTGCGGATGGCCGTGATGGGGTCGCCTTCATACAGCTTGTCAAGAAGAGCTGCAACAACCTCCGTATCAGTCTCTGATTTCAGCTTCTCCGAAAGGCCGTACTCAACGGTCAGTTCACGATAGTTTTCAATGATACCGTTATGGATGAGGGTCACTGTCCCGCAGTTATGCGGATGAGCGTTCGCCTCGGTAACGCCGCCATGGGTAGCCCAGCGGGTGTGTCCGATACCGCAGGTACCTGCCGTATCCATCTCTTTTGCCGCTTCGCGAAGATCAGCCACATGGCCGGTCTTCTTCTTTAAGAGGAGTCCCTTCTCGTCATCCAGAACCGCGATACCTGCGCTGTCATACCCACGGTACTCAAGCTGCTCCAGGCCGCTGATAAGAATATCCTTTGCCGGGAGATTCCCTGTAAATCCTACAATTCCACACATATAATTAATTCTCCTTATTCTCATATGATCGATGGCTTTTTGTGCCGTCTTCAGCACCTACGCTACGGATGCTGATAATATACAAAAAGGCACTAAAAAAAGCCATGCTGCGTTTTTCATCCCCGGGGGCATAGTAATACCCGGGAACTCATACCCGATGTTTTGTCTCTGCAGTCACCCGCAGGATTTGTCACCGGGCTAACGAACTGAACGTCCGGAAGTGCATCCGCCGAATTTTCGATCACACTTCACCTCGTCAGGCTGCATCGGCAGCCACATGGCGCTAAGGTTTCTGAACCTTTCGAAATCTGGCCCCTCCTATGGCACAGACAGGGTGATTATATCATAGTATGGAGAGACTGACAAGAGGGGCCGGCAGCGGAGGATCCCGGACCGTTCCGTAACCCTCCGCTGCCGGCCCCCCTTTCTTTCACCGGGTTGTCATCAGTGGAATGCTATATCTCCGATTATGATGTATCTGCTGTCATTGGGATCCACGTTGGATGCCAGTTTGAAGCCTATACATCCCTCGACATTATTATTACTCATGCTGAAGGCTTCCTTTGCAGCCGCAAGAGCCGTTGCGGAGCCTCCTGTCACGAGACAGTTCTTGAATCTCTGAGAACTTACTACCGAGAACTGATAAGGCTGGTATACAACCTCCTCCAGTGTATTCGGATATTTGCTGCTCTTCAGCCGGTTCATAACCACATTTCCGACTGCAAGCTGTCCCTCATAAGGCTGGTTTCCGGCTTCACAGTATATTACCGCTGCCATGAGATAAAGCTCATCATCCGTGTAGCTGTAGCCCTTTACCACATATTTCTGCAGGAAACCGTCGCTGAGACGGATACCGTATTTGCAGTATCCATCTTCATCAAAGGTGTACATCCATCCGTCTATATATACCGTCTTATTTGCTGCATAATACTTCTTATTGCCAAACCACCAGCTCTCTCCGTTTCTGTACCAGCGGTATTTTGCCTCACTCTTCTGGCCGTTCTCATCCAGACGGTAACCATCCTGGAACCACTCGGTATCCACGCTTGCTGCCAGCTGACCGTCCATGGCATATTCGAAATAATACTCAACATTTTTGATCGTCTTCCATCCGGAAGCCGCCTTTCCGTCTGAGCCTGCAAAGAACCAGTGACCCTTACCGTCCCCGACCCAGCCGGCCTTGTCCTTCAAAGCCCCTGTTTCCGTAAATACATAGTTTTTACGAAGACGGGCAAAGGGCATTCTTGTATCGTGTCCGCCTGCTTCCACCATTTTACCGGAGGTATAATTAAAGAAATACCATCTTGAGCCCGATTTCTTCCATCCGGTAGCACACGCGCCCGAGGGAAGGATGTAATACCATGCTCCCTCATTATCATCATGCATCCACCCGCGTTTAGGAAGATATCCATCCTGATCAAAGCGATACAGCCTGCCGTCTATCCACGCCTCACAGCCAGTGAGATATTCCTTAACGATCACGGTTTCCGGCTCCTGAATATCTTCTTCAGCTTCAGTAGCTTCTTCTCCGGTATCCGTATCATTTTCCACAGGCACTTCAACCTCAGTCACATATCTCCAGCCTCTGGAATCCTGCTCCCAGGTGTACACCACCGGATCCTCGCCGTTCTTATATCTTCCGCCTATCTCGCTGCTTCCTATGGCATAACCGTCACGGAACTGATCTCTTGCATATCCCTTTGAGGTAAAGTAATACCTGTAACCATCCACAACGTACCAGCCGTTGGAAAGATATACTCCCGTATCCCTGTTGATGCACCTTCCGAATGCACAGCCGTCTCCGTCTCCCGGTGAGGTCCAGTATTCCCAATACCATTCCGTCCCGTTGGTGCTGATCTCCTCAAGCTCGGCATTCGCGGTTTCCCGGCAAATGAATAATACTACAGGGATCAATGCCAGAAGAACTATACGTATCCATCCTGATGTTAAAAAACTCCTGTCTCTTTGTTTGCTCATACGCTTCTCCTTAATCCTTATTATCCCCCTTTTCCTCCGGAATGTCCTTCCTCTTCCGGAATACCAGAAGCTTGCTCAGCACGTAATTTCCCACTGTAACAACCACCTGTACCACAAGCTTCATGATCTTATCGTTGAAATGCAGCACCGACACTCCCAGGAACATCATTCCCATATCCAGAAGCAGCGTACCGACTCTCGACAGATAAAAACCGGCCGCCTCTGCAAGGCGGTTCGGATTTTCGCTCCGGAACACAAAGCTCCGGTTTGTAAAATATGCAAATGTAACAGCTGCGATCCACGAAATCACATTTGCGATCTGAAGCTGAACCTCATCCTCGGGATCGAGCAGAAACCAGACCAGCAGATAATATGTGCCCAGACTCACAACCGTCGTAAGCCCTCCGATTATGAGATAGCGTATGATCTCACCGTGTTTTCTGACCCATTCCTTCAAAATGCCGCCTCGTTATCTGCGTCTTGCGATAATATACCGCGGACGTCCCTTAACCTCTTCATATATCTTTGAAATATAATAACCTATGATCCCAAGTGCGATCATGATCACACTGCCCGTAAAGCACTGCAGGATGATCACCGTCGTAAAGCCCTCCACAGAAGCCCCGGTGAAATACTGCACCAGCGCCACCGCCGTAAGTACAAGGGATATCAGAAACATGAATATCCCCAGAAAGGTCACAAGCTGCATGGGCAGCGTAGTGAAGGATGTTACGTTGGTCATGGCATATTTGATAAGCGAACCGGTGGACCACTTTGTCTTTCCGACCTCGCGCTCTCTCACGTCATAGCTTATCTGAGCAGTACGGAAACCGACCCAGGAGGAAAGAGCCCTGAAAAATGCAGCCTTCTCCGGCAGATTCTGAAGCACCAGCACTGCCTTTCGGTCCAGCAGCTTAAAATCCGATGCGCGGCTCATATCCACTCCGGTAGACTTGCTGATCATCTTGTAAAAAATCTTTGCGGCAAGACCATGGGCGGCAGTTTCCTTACCTCTGCTGTTCTTTATGCCTTCTATAACTTCATAGCCCTGTTCCCACAGGCGGTACATTTCCACCAGTTTTTCCGGCGGATGCTGAAGGTCACAGTCTATAACCGCCACACAGTCTCCTTCAGCCTCGTTAAGGCCAGCGAACATGGCGGCTTCCTTTCCGAAATTCCTGGAAAATGATATGCCTCTTATCCTGTCATTCCCGTCTGCAAGTCCGCATATCCTGTCCCAGGTTCCGTCCTTTGAACCGTCATCCACAAATATAAGCTCATATTCTATTTCATTCTCCGAGAGTATCCGGCCGATGGTCTCCCCGGTTTTCGGGATGATCTCCTCTTCATTATAGGCCGGAATGACTACCGAGAGAAGCTTGTCATTCATTGTGTATACCTCTTATAAGCCATGGGATATATCAGTTGCCGGCTGCATGCCGTACCTGATCAGCTGATCATTGATCCTGCGGGCACATCCTTTTCTGTTGTAAGAAGTGTCAGCTGTCCGTCCGCATCCTCTGCGCAGAGCAGCATGCCCTGGGATTCAACTCCCGCCAGCTTTGCAGGCTTAAGATTAGTGATCACCACAACCTTCTTTCCTACCATATCCTCCGGACTGTAATAGTTTCTGATTCCCGAAACGATCTGAAGAACACGTCCCGATACCTGAACCTGCGAGCAGAGCAGCTTCTTGGACTTCGGTACCTCAACACAGGAAAGTACCTCGCCCACCTGCAGCTGCATCCTGTCGAATTCTTCTATGGTTATCTCATCCTTGAAAACTGCCTCTATACGATCCGGCTCCAGCTTCTCCGGCTTTTTTTCCTTTACGGGCTTTTCGGGTTCAGGCTCCTTTGCCGGGAAACGGACTGCCAGCTCCTCAAGCATCTTTGCAGTATCGATCCTTGCAAAGAGGATCTCCGGAGTATTTGTCACGCGGTTCCCCGAAGGATACAGGCCGAAGGTTCCGAGCTCCGTACATTTTCTCAGTTCGGTACCGAGCTGATCGGCTATTTTATTTGCAGTAACGGGCAGGAAGGACTGCAGAAGACTTGCACCGATAATGATGCCCTCAACAAGGTTGTAGAGCACTGTTGCCAGACGGTTCTGCTTCTCCTGATCCTTACCGAGTACCCAGGGCTCGGTCTCGTCGATATATTTGTTAAGTCTGCGGAAGATGTTGAATATCTCTGTCAGGGCGTCGGCGCATTTCAGCTTCTCCATTGCTTCATTCACATGGATACGATATGCCCTGATGTTCTCCTTAAGATCAGCATCCACATCTTCAATAACGTTGGTATTGAAAACCACGCCTCCGGTGTATTTATTCAGCATGGAAATGGTACGGTTGACCAGATTTCCAAGTGTATTCGCCAGATCCGAATTGATGCGCTCTATAAGAAGCTCCCAGGAGACAACGCCGTCATTTTCAAAGGGCATCTCATGGAGTACAAAATAACGCACCGCATCTACGCCGAACATATCAACCATGTCATCGGCATAGAGAACATTTCCGCGGGACTTGCTCATCTTTCCGTCGGACTGGATCAGCCACGGATGGCCGAATATCTGCTTTGGAAGAGGAATGTCCAGCGCCATAAGCATGATGGGCCAGTAAATGGTATGAAAACGAAGGATATCCTTTCCGATCAGATGAAGATCCGCCGGCCAGTACTTCTTGAACATCTCACTGTGATTTCCGTCCGCATCATAGCCAAGGCCGGTGATATAGTTTGAAAGCGCATCGATCCATACATAGATAACATGCTTAGGATCAAAATCAACCGGAATACCCCATTTGAAAGAGGTTCTTGAAACGCAGAGATCCTGCAGACCCGGCTTCAGGAAGGTATTGACCATCTCATTCTTCCTGGATTCCGGCTGGATAAATTCAGGATGCTGCTCGATATGCTCGATCAGCCGGTCTGCATATTTGCTCATCCTAAAGAAATATGCTTCTTCCTTTGCAGGATGTACCTCACGTCCGCAGTCAGGACATTTTCCGTCCTTGAGCTGGGATACAGTCCAGAAGGACTCACAGGGAGTACAGTACATACCCTCATACTCTCCCTTGTAGATGTCGCCCTTATCGTAAAGCTTTTTAAAAATCTTCTGAACCTGCTTCTCGTGATCCGCATCGGTCGTACGGATAAATCTGTCATATGAGGTGTTCATCAGATCCCAGATACGCTTTATCTCAGTTGCGGTCTCATCCACATATTCCCTGGGAGTTGACAGGCTTTCAAAGGCCTTGGTCTCGATCTTCTGACCATGCTCATCTGTTCCTGTCTGAAAACGAACATCATAGCCTACATATCTTTTATAACGCGCAATGGCATCCGCCAGCACGATCTCATAGGTATTGCCGATGTGCGGCTTGCCTGATGCATAGGCGATCGCAGTAGTAATGTAATACGGTTTTTTTGCCATGATTTTTACCTCCTTAGACAGATATGCAGGATTTTCCGGATAGAAAATCCTGCAGTATTATAAAATATAATCTTTTCAACGCTAAATGATCAGCCGCTTCGCCCGGATCAACATACCGGCTATACGACCTGCAGTCTGAACTTCTGAAGATCTCTCTCGGAATCCACTATCTCGATCTGCCCGCCCAGACGTCTTATCTTATCATCAAAGTCCTCATAACCGCGCTTCACATACTTGATATCATCGATCACGCTCACGCCGTCCGCAGCCAGTGCGGCAATGACCAGCGCCGCTCCCGCTCTGAGGTCCGAAGCAACCAGATTCGCACCTGTAAAGCCCTGTACTCCGGTGATGATCGCCGTATTTCCTTCCACGCGGATCTTGGCGCCCATGCGTACCAGCTCAGCCACATATCTGAAACGGTTTTCAAAGATACTCTCCGTTACAACGCTGATACCGTCAGACAGGCAAAGCGCCGCAGCGATCTGTGCCTGCATATCCGTAGGAAATCCGGGATAGGGAAGCGTCTTCACCTGGGTGGATCTGAGGACTCCGTCTGCCATAACACGGACGGAATCATCATACTCTATAACTCTGGCGCCCATATCAACCAGCTTGGAGGATATAGCCTCCAGATGCTTGGGAATGACATTTCTGATCAGAATGTTCCCGCGGGTAGCAACGGCCATGGCCATAAATGTACCGGCCTCGATCTGATCGGGAATGATGGAATATTCCGCTCCATGCAGCCTGGATACGCCGCGTACACGGATAACATCCGTACCGGCGCCCTTGATATTTGCTCCCATGGTATTCAGGAAGTTGGCCACATCAACTATATGAGGCTCCTTGGCCGCATTCTCGATGGTGGTCTTTCCCTCTGCCAGTGTAGCGGCCAGCATGATATTGATGGTCGCACCGACTGATACCGTATCCAGATAAATGTGGGAGCCAACAAGCTCTTCTGCTTCAGCAACTACCTTACCGCCTGATACGATATTTACCTCCGCGCCAAGGGTCTCAAAGCCCTTAATATGGAGGTCAATGGGCCGGGAGCCGATATCACATCCGCCCGGAAGCGCCACATTTGCATACTTGTATTTACCCAGCAGCGCACCGATCAGATAGTAAGAAGCTCTTATCTTCCTGATATATTCGTCATCAACAGAAAGTCCGTGATCGCTCTGTATACCCTTACCGCAGATGGAAACGGTATGTCTGTCGATGTAACGCACCTTTGCGCCGATATTTTCAATTGCCTTAAGCAGGGTCCGGGTATCACTTACAAAGGGGACATTCTCTACCACAACTTCATCATCCGTCATGATAGCTGCCGCAAGGATTCCCAGCGCCGCGTTCTTCGCGCCTGCGATGGTCACCTCTCCCTCCAGCGATACACCTCCCCGGATCGCATATTGTTCCATTATTTCAGAATCTACTTTCTTAGAATCAACCTTCCCGCACGTTCCTTTTTATAATGCCAAAAAGGATCAGGTAAACATAATACCCCACAATCTGTGGTATTGTAACATAAAATACACACTTTCGTCAAGTTTTATAACAATTGTGGCCGGATTATGAACAAAAAGCGTGCATATCGGGGGATTTTTCACATCCTGCGCCGGTAAAAACCGCACAGGATTTCAGGCTTCATCACAGTAAATACATCTGTAGATCCTTCGTTCCGGATCAGTCAGTCTGAAGATATGGTCAACTCCCGGCTCCACTACCGTGATGCAGCGGGGATTTTTACACTTTTTGATATTAATAAGCTTTTTCGGCAGAGCCACCTTCTTTTTTTCTATGGTTTCTCCGTCCTTGATTATGCTGACGGTTATGTTCGGATCGATGTAGCCGATCACATCAAGATCGATATCGTAATCCTCCTTATCAACCTTGATGATATCCTTCTTGCCCATCTTCCCGCTCTTTACACGCTGGATCAGAGCCACGCTGCAGTCCAGCTTGTCAAGGCCAAGGTCGTAATATATCTGCATGGCCTTTCCTGCTGTTATATGATCAAGAACTATTCCGTTCTGAATACTGTCTATCTTCATTTTCCTCTCTCCTTTTCCTGATGAGGCCGGATTAATAATTTACCCTTAATTCGATCACGAACCCGGTTACTGATATCTATTCGATCCCCAGAAGATGCAGGATCAGTGCCTCACGGACATATTTTCCGTAAAGAACCTGCTTGAAATACAAAGCTCTGGGATCCGCATCCACAGATGTTGCGATCTCGTTCACACGGGGAAGGGGATGCAGCACGATCATGTCATCCTTGCCCAGCTCCATCTTCTTGGTATCCAGGATGTATGTATCCTTCAAACGTACATAATCGGCCTCATTGAAGAAACGCTCTCTCTGGACGCGTGTCATATAGAGGATATCCAGCTCCGGCATGGAGTCCTCAAGGGATGTTACCTCCTTATATTCCAGCCCTGCAGGTTCAAGGACTTCGGAAATGATGTAGTCGGGAACCTTCAGTTCCTCAGGAGATATCAGCACAAATTTAATATTCTTATAACGTGACAGCGCCTTTATCAGTGAATGAACTGTCCTGCCGAATTTCAGGTCTCCGCAGAGTCCGATGGTAAAGTTATCCAATCTGCCCTTTTCGGAAAGAATGGTCAGCAGATCCGTCAGCGTCTGGGTCGGATGGTTATGTCCGCCGTCTCCTGCATTTATAACCGGAACAGGTGAATAGAGGCTTGCCAGCATAGGTGCGCCCTCGTTCATATGCCGCATGGCGATAACATCCGCAAAACAGCCCACAACCCTGACCGTATCCTCTACGCTCTCACCCTTTGCAACGGAGGATGAGGAAGCTTCCGAAAAACCAAGCACCTCACCGCCAAGCTCCAGCATCGCAGCCTCAAAGGAAAGGCGGGTTCTCGTACTGGGCTCGTAGAAAAGGGTGGCGATCTTTTTGCCCTTACATTTCTCACTGTACTTTTCCGGTTCAGCCATGATATCCTGCGCCTTTTTCAGGATACTCCAAAGCTCCTCCTCTGTCAGATCCATAGGGTCGATCAAATGTTTCATACTTTCCTCCTTCAGAAAACAGGTCCGCCCGGAAAATGAGCGAACCTGTAATAACTACGAATTCAATAACGTATACATAACCGCCTTCTCAGCATGACGACGGTTCTCGGCCTGATCCAGTATAGTC
>ONWK01000209.1 GCA_900321505.1 uncultured Eubacteriales bacterium | reverse complement strand
TATACCAACTCCGCACCCTGGCTGCCCAACCGTTTCCACGAGAAGGCAGTGACCGAGGGACAGAGCAAGTTCATGGGTACGCTGTGGAATACCTATGCATTCTATGTGCTTTATGCTGAGATTGATCAGTTCAATCCGCTGGAGCATGAGCTTGATACCGCAAGTCTTTCCGTTATGGACAGATGGCTGCTGTCGAAGCTGAATTCCGCTGTGAAGACCTTTGACGAGAATCTGGGCAATTACAGGATCCCGGAGGCTGCAAAGGCCCTTGCGGAGTTTGTGGATGATATGAGTAACTGGTATGTACGCCGCTGCCGTGAGCGTTACTGGGTAAAGGGCATGCCTCAGGATAAGATCAATGCCTACATGACCCTCTATACAGCGCTTGTTACTGTAAGCCAGGCGGCTGCGCCCATGGTTCCCTTCATTACGGAGAATATTTACCAGAATCTTGTAAGGAATATCGATCCCGATGCACCCATCAGCATCCATCTCTGTGACTTCCCCGAGGTTCAGGAGGATATGATCGACGCAGAGCTTGAGCAGAAGATGGATGAGGTGCTGAAGGCTGTAGTATTCGGCCGTGCAGCCCGCAACACAGCCAACATCAAGAACCGCCAGCCGCTTCAGGCCATGTATGTAAAGGCAGCTGAGGCGCTGGATGATTTCTATATCGATATAATCAAGGATGAGCTGAACATAAAGTCCGTTGAATTCAGGGATGATGTATCAGGCTTTACATCCTACAGCTTTAAACCGCAGCTGAGAACCGTAGGCCCGAAATACGGCAAGCTCCTGGGAGGCATCCGCACCTACCTTACAGAGGTTGACGGAGCGAAGGCCATGGAGGAACTGAAGAGTACCGGTGCGATCCGTTTTGAAGTTAACGGCGAGCCGGTGGAGCTTGCAGAGGAGGATCTCCTTATCGAGACCGCACAGAGTACGGACTATGTAAGTGAAGGCGACAATTCGGTTACGGTTGTTCTGGACATCCGGCTCACCGATGAACTGATCGAGGAGGGCTTTGTACGCGAGGTGATCTCCAAGGTTCAGACCATGCGTAAGGAAGCTGATTTTGAAGTGACGGACCGTATCACCCTTTACATTTACGGTAATGATAAGCTTACGGAGATCATCGGCAGGAATGAGGAACAGCTGAAGACGGCAGTTCTTGCAACGGAGATCAGGGCAGAGGATCCTGACGATGTACTCTATGCATATGTTAAGGAATGGGACATCAATAAGGAGCATGTAACCCTGGGTGTCGCAAGGGTGAAATAATAAGGTTTACATCTCTTTTATCCGTATGGCGCATCTTATGGCGGGTAGAGAGTGGTAAAAGAGTGGCCGGTACATTTCCGGCATACCTCAATAGATTAAGGAGGAATAAAGCATGAAAAAAGTCGCAGCATTCGACAAAGAGGGATTTAAGAAGGAAGTTGAGAAGAACCTGAAGACCCTCTACAGGAAGAGTCTGGATGAAGCTACACCCCAGATGGTATTCCAGGCAGTCAGCTATGCAGTAAAGGACGATATCATTGAGCGCTGGATAGCAACCCACAAGGTATATAAGGAGCAGAAGGTAAAGAAGGTTTATTATCTTTCCATGGAGTTCCTTATGGGACGTGCCCTCGGCAACAACCTTTTGAACCTGGGTTATTATTCACAGATCAAGGAAGCTCTTGAGGAAATGGGCCTCGATATCAATTTCATCGAGGATCAGGAGCGTGATCCCGCACTTGGTAACGGCGGTCTCGGACGTCTGGCAGCCTGCTTCCTGGAGTCCCTTTCCACACTGGGTTATCCGGCTTACGGCTGCGGTATCCGCTATCGTTACGGTATGTTCCGCCAGGCTATCAAGGACGGCTATCAGATCGAGGAACCGGACGACTGGCTTAAGAACGGCTATCCTTTCGAGGTTAAGCGTGCCGAGTATGCGGTAGAGGTTAAATTCGGCGGTTATGTACGTGTTGAGAACCGTGACGGAAGAAATCATTTCATCCAGGAGGGTTATCAGTCCGTACGTGCGGTACCCTATGATCTTCCGGTCATCGGTTATGGCAATAATGTTGTAAATACCCTTCGTATCTGGGATGCCGAGGCTATCCAGGAATTCAACCTGAATTCCTTCGATAAGGGTGAATATGAGAAGGCAGTTGAGCAGTCAAACCTTGCACGTACCATCGTAGAGGTGCTGTATCCCAATGATAATCACATTTCCGGTAAGGAGCTTCGTCTGAAGCAGCAGTATTTCTTCATCTCTGCTTCGCTTCAGCGTGCGATCCTGAAGTTTAAGGAGACCGACTCCGATCTGATGGAGATCCCCAACCGCATTACCTTCCAGCTGAATGATACCCATCCTACCATGGCTGTTGCGGAACTGATGCGTATCCTTATGGATGAGGAAGGACTTGAGTGGGATGAGGCATGGGAGATCACAACTCACAGCTGTGCTTATACGAACCATACCATCATGTCCGAAGCTCTTGAGAAATGGCCCATCGAGCTCTTCTCACGTCTGCTTCCACGTGTATATCAGATCATTGAGGAAATCAACCGCAGGTTTGTTCTGAAGATCCAGGAGATGTATCCCGGAAATCAGGATAAGATCCGCAAGATGGCTATCCTCTATGACGGACAGGTTAAGATGGCGCATCTGGCTATCGCAGGTTCCTTCTCGGTTAACGGCGTTGCACGTCTCCATACAGAGATCCTTAAGAAGCGCGAGCTGAAGGACTTCTATGAGATGCGCCCCGAACAGTTCAATAATAAGACCAACGGTATCACCCAGAGACGTTTCCTGCTTCATGGTAATCCGAAGCTGGCACAGTGGGTGACCAATCATATAGGAGATGAGTGGATCACAGACCTTA
>ONWK01000182.1 GCA_900321505.1 uncultured Eubacteriales bacterium | reverse complement strand
GGTACGATCATGGCTATCCTCAGTCTGATCATCATCTGGTTTGATTATAAACCTCCGGTCATCATCAGCAGCAGCGTGTCTTACATAGGAAATGCAACCGTATTTCTGTCCATGACCCTTCTTGGAGTCTCCATCGCCAGGTCAAAACTGATCGAAGGCTTCAAGAATCTTCGGATATGGGGATTTATCGCGTTGAGAATGATCCTGATCCCCGTCACCATCTTCTTCCTGCTTCATGCCGTAGGATGCAATGATATCATGGTGCTCGGCTTTTCACTGATGGCTATGATGCCTGTCGGAAATCTTCCGTTGATCCAGGCAGAAAAAATGGGAGAAGATACCGGTATCCTTTCGAATGGAATAGCCGTTACGACGATCATTTCCATGGGCACCATCACATTGCTCATGATCCTCTTTACAGGATATCTGGCTTAAATCGAAAAAACAAATGGCGGCTTATATCTTCGCCCTTCCTGCCAGAATCTCCTGATAATCCTCCAGGTTTTTCCGTAGCAGCGCCGGCGTATCCAGACCATATGGGCACCTCTGCTTACAGATACCGCAGTCCACACATTCCGCGATCTTCGCCATCTTCATCTGCCACTCCTCAGACAGGAAGTTCTCCGACGGAGCTCTCCGGATAAGCTGGGACATTCGCGCGCAGTCATTGATCTCGATGCCCACTGTACATGGTTTGCAATAACCGCAGCCCCTGCAGAAATCTCCCATCAGCTTTGTCCGGTCCTCCTCGATGAAACGAGACAATTCATCCGTCATCCTGACCTCCCGGCTGAAATATGAAAGCCACTGCTCCAGTTCCTTCTCTCTCTGGATTCCCCAGATTGGAAGCACCGGGTACTGCTGCATAAACGCCATACATGCATCGCAGTTAGTCAGCAGGCCGCCCGCGAGTCCCTTCATGGCGATAAAACCCATGCCCGCCTTCTCCGTATCCCTTACGAGCCGGATCTCACGTTCCGATGAGAGATATGAAAAGGGAAACTGCAGCGTCTCATATAACCCGCTGGCAACAATCTCCTCCGCAACATCGATCAAATGAGCCGTAATTCCTATATGCAGGATCTTCCCCTGTCTCTTCGCCTCCAGCATGGCCTCATACATTCCTGTTCCATCCCCGGGCCTGTAGCACTGCTGGACGCAATGGAACTGATAGATATCCAAGTGATCCGTGCGGAGATTCCGAAGTGTCGTTTCCAGATCCTCCCGAAATTTTTCAGGCGTCCTCGCCATCGTTTTGGATGAGATAAATATTTTATCTCTCATCCCATAAAATGCCTCACCCAGCTTTTCTTCACTGTCTGAATAAGCCCGTGCCGTATCAAAGAATGTCATACCACCTTCATACGCTTTCCTAAGAAGCCTGACAGCCATCTGCATATCCACCCTCTGCACAGGCAAAGCACCAAATGCATTCTGAGGCGTTGTTATCCCAGTTTTCCCTAATACTAATTCCTTCATAGCGCTCCTTTCATCATGCCAGCTTTTGCCTGAATGCAGATAGCATTTATTTTTGCCAAGAACTCCTTAACGCAAATTTTAAAACTGCTTTGACCAGACTTATTTCTAATTGTGGCGAATTCGCCATAATTAAAACTCGGATTATATAACTCCTTATATCATTGTGATAATCTATAGAAAACGAGAATTTACCTCTCTTCGAACACATCTGAAATCAGCATGTATTTCAGGCATAATGCCTCACCGTACTCATAACCGCCCCCAGATATGTTGTTCCGAAAAGATTCAGATGGTTCAGTAAATGATACAGATTGTATAAATCCTTCCGGTCCTTATAATCAGAACTGATTGGTTTCACATCAGAATAAGCCCTGTAGAATTCCTGCGGAAATCCTCCAAACAACTCCGTCATAGCCAGATCCGCCTCTGCATGTCCGACATAGGCCGCAGGATCGATAAGCCAGGCCTCTCCGTCATTTCCCACAATATAATTACCAGCCCACAGATCACCGTGGAGAAGCGATGGTCTCTCCGGTTCAGACAATAACCCGTGAAGCTTATCCAAGAGGCGCCGGATCTTCACTCTGTCATCATAATCAAAATATCGCTCTGCCATAATAAACTGCGGTTCCAGTCTGCAGCTTCTGAAAAACTCTATCCAGGAATCCTTAGGTATATTGATCTGCTCTGTCGCTCCGATGAAATTGTCATGAGCAAAGCCATACCTGCCCGAGCTTGCAAACGCCTTCGTATCCGCCATATGCATGGCAGCCAGATTTCTTCCGAAATTTGTCCAAAACGCAGCATTCTTTGATACTCCGCTGATATATTCCATTACAAGAAATGATACACCCTCATCTTCATCTACGCCCCTAAAATACAGCTTCGGCGTTTTGATCGCTCCGGTTGAGGCAATAGCATTAA
This sequence comes from uncultured Eubacteriales bacterium, assembly GCA_900321505.1. Taxonomy (GTDB): domain Bacteria; phylum Bacillota; class Clostridia; order Lachnospirales; family Lachnospiraceae; genus Eubacterium_Q. Next base: position 534 of record ONWK01000182.1, on the reverse strand, counting down.
GCCCTCCTGCCTCAGCCTTGAAAAAATCTTTATTAACTGCCGTATTGGCCTTCATAAAGACGGTTTCCCCATTGCTGAGCCGAAGCGCATATGCTCTGTTAATATCCCCGCCCCCGACAGGTGTTCTCCCTTCTACGGAAATGTCGGTACCAAAGCATTTACGGATGCCATATTCTATGCTGTTACAAAATAATAATGATTCCGTCATTCCGGGTATCTCCTGATTCTTTGTATTTTTCATCCGATCACTCGCTTAAACACTTCATAATTCCTGCTTCCTCCCGGCGGGCAGTATATAGCAAACTCTATCTTCCGGAATACTTTTGGGAACTCCTGAAGCGCCGTTTTATATGCTCTGGCAACGACCTCCGGATTATTCTGAAATGCACCACATCCAAAGGCCCCCAGGACTAAGGTATCCGCCCCTTTTGCCGCCGCGCAGGTCAGCATATGGATCGCACGTTTCACATGATAACCGAACAGTTCAGCATCATTCATATAAGTTCCGCCATTTACAAGAGGCGCATGGATATT
>ONWK01000282.1 GCA_900321505.1 uncultured Eubacteriales bacterium | reverse complement strand
CGCTGTAACCGGTACAGAAGGCAAGTATGATGTACTTGTAAATGTATACGGCGGCGGCTTCACAGGCCAGGCAGGTGCTATCCGTCACGGTATCGCGCGTGCACTGAACGAGGCAAATGAAGAGCTTCGTCCCGCACTTAAGAAGGCCGGTTTCCTTACTCGTGACCCGAGAATGAAGGAAAGAAAGAAGTACGGATTGAAGGCAGCACGTCGTGCACCTCAGTTCAGTAAGAGATAGTTATATAACAAAGAGAGCCGGCATTGCCGGCTTTCTTTGTTATATCGCAAGCTCGTTGAGCTTGCGGAGCGCTTAGGCATAGCCACGCGCTCGTCGGGCTAAAAACGTGCCACAGGCACGTTTTTTTACGCCCTCCACAGTTCTCAAAGAGATAGTGTGTTACTACAGCAGGCTGAACAGCCATTGTGCATTTCCCAAAAGGCTGGCCTGGAGTATTACGACAGCAAGAAGAGTGGCATGCAACTTCCAATGTCTCACCAGCATTCCTATGAATTCTCTTATCAGTGCATTCGGCCAGAAATACCATTTGGTCTTTGCACCCATACCGTCTGCGTTCATTCCCGCATCCGAAGCCAGAATACCGCTTCTGAATACATGGAAATTGGTGGTGGAGAAGGCCACCCTGGCGGTTAATTCATCTGATCCTTCATTTCCTTCGATCACTTTTTTTGAAAACTGCATATTCTGTAAAGTATTCACCGACCCGGTCTCCGGCAGGATATGATCCTCGGGGATACCCTGTGAGAGCAGGTAATTCTTAATCGCCTCGCCCTCGGGCATGCACTCATCCGGACCCTGGCCGCCGGAAGGAACCAGTATGGGGGCTTTTCCCGAAGCCTCTTCCTGCGCGTGATAAAATGTCAGTGCCCGGTCTGCGCGTCCCTGCAGGAGAGGATAGAGTGTTCCGTCATCCCTTATCCCACAGCCCAGGATCAGTACATAATCCTTGTCATATGCAGGCTTGTGATGTCCGGCAAGCTGACAGAGCAGCAGGGTGGAAAAAAGATTGCATATGAAATAGAAGAATACTGAGGATATGATACCCCGGGCCACGGCGATTGCGGTATCCTTTAGATCCATGGCGTAAATGCTCGGAGTCCGTATGACTAAAAATGCTATGATCAGCAGTCCGGCTATGAGAACAATGCTTAGAATGATCCCCAGGGCATTTGAGGGGCTTCTTCCTTCTTTAATGATAAGTCCGATATTGCTTATGGTTATCATGACTGCAAAAAGGAGGATCACCGGCATGGCTACAAGACAGATCAGTGACAGGACAAGGCTGTTGACAGTGAGGAGATTTTCACCGGTCAGGGGTTCTGAACGCGTAAGGCTGAAAATGATCACTGCAAAATAAGTAAGCGCCTGTGCCAAAAAGTATATTGAGAGTCCGAGATCCTGAATGGAGCCGTATGAAAAGAAACGGCTTTTCCGATATTCGCGATGCCATATAAAGAGCATGATGGAATAGCTTAGGAAGAGGAGGCCGAGCAGCGAAAATGTAACATGCATACCATTAAAGCTCAATCTTCCGCTGTAAATGGTACCGAAGCCTGTAACATTTACATTCAGACCGGATGTATCCGGATATTCTGATCCTTCACGATAACATGTCAGCGTTACATCGGTAGTACCCGGTTTTCTTTCCTCTGCAATCTTAATGCGCGCATGGTAACCCCCTCCCTGCTCCTCTCTTACAAAAACCAGATCAACCAGTGAATCGTCTTTTATGAGGAGCTGTACATCCTCATATCCGGTGCCTAAGGAAGGGAAATACAGATCGAGTTCTCTTGACATAAAAACAGTAGAAAGAAGGATAGCGATAAGAAAAAACAATGTGACAACTATGGTGATAATCAGCTTCTTTTTTGTGGAAGTGACCTGCATATGAGAAAATCCTTTCATATGTTATTTCGGATCGTACATTCTCATAAATCAAGTGCGGTATCCGATGATTCCGTATGTACGGCACCCTGTTACTATGCCGGATCAGAGCAGAGAATCAGAGTTTTATCATGATCAGGCATATATCCAGGACGTGCTGTACATAATGTATCATTCCGGACTTTCCTTGTCAAATGCAGGAAAGGAGTTATACCGAATACATTCTCCTTGCCCGCAGACAGGTGAATTGATATAATAAACAAATAGGGTTATTACGGCAGGGCATTTATATTCGGATTACATGAAAGGGGGAAGGTTATGCGCCAGTTTCAGTTCAGCTACAAGGGGAAGGATGCACTGATCCGGGAATTGCGTAAGCTTATGCAATGGTCCAGGACCAAGATTTATTCACAGATGGTATTTCAGGTCTTTTCAGATGTCATAGACCGTGAAGAGATCGAGAAGGTTATGGATATAATTACCTGGGAGATGCCGGAGGCGCTGGTGTTTGGCTGCTCTACCAACGGGCATATCCTGAACGGTGATGTGTGTACGCAGGCCATTGCCATTACCTGTACGGTATTTGAATATCCCACCAGCAGGGTTCAGCTGCTTCAGTATGATCTGACAGCTGAAAATGAATCATATGTCACATCGGATGTACTGCGTATCCTGAATGAAAACCCATGGGTAACAGCGATAGAGCTGCTGGTTACCATCAGGGGCATGTCCATGACTAATTTCTCCGACCAGCTCAGTGAGGCACAGCGTGATATAGCAATATACGGCGGCGGTGCTTTTAACGGAGACATGAATAATGATACAGCATGCGTCTTCACGAATATCTACGGTTATGCCGACCGCGGCGTGATATTCGTGCTTATGGGCGGCGAGGATCTGCATGTTTCTACTACATATATCACGGGCTGGAAGCCCTTGGGGCGCGAGCTGGAGATCACAAAGGTAAAGGGAAGTATCCTTTATGAGATCGAGGGCAGGCCTGCATATGATACCTATTACCGCTATCTGAATATTGAAAATGATGAAAATTTCTTCAGCAATACACTGGAATTTCCCTTTATTTTTGACCATAACGGGATACAGCTGCTGCGTGCTCCGACTGCCAGTCTGGAGAACGGAGCTTTGATGATGACATCGGACATGTGCGAAGGAGATATGGCAAGGATATCTTACGGTGATCCGGAAACTATACTGAGAGAGGTGGCTGATGGGGTAAAGACCCTGAACCGCTTCGCGCCGGAAGTGATCAAGCTCTATTCCTGCGGCGCCCGGAGAGTGTTCTGGGGCGCGGATGTTTCGCGTGAGACGACCCCCTTCCAGCTGCTGGCTCCGACCTCGGGCTTTTTCACATCAGGTGAATTCCTGCGGACCAAGGGGCATCTTAATCAGCATAATGTTACGCTTGTCGTCGGTGCACTCCGCGAAGGTGATATTCCGGAAGTAAAGGATACACCCGAGCTTGCGGAGGTCGGAATGGAATTCTCGGGACAGGTATCCATGGTTAACCGGCTCGCAACATTTATACAGGCGGCTACGGAGGAACTGGAGGCTGCCAACAGACAGCTGGGACAGGCGGCGATATCTGACGGAATGACCAGGCTCTATAACCGTATGGAGATACAGCGGCGGATCAATGAACGGGTAAATCAGGTGAATGATGCCGGTGCTGAGGGTAAAGCTGCCGGAAATATCGGCAAGGTGTCACTTGTAATGATGGATGTGGATGATTTCAAAAAGGTAAATGATACCTACGGCCATAAGGAAGGCGACCAGGTACTGATCCAGCTGGCAACCATGCTGAAGCGTGTCATTGACCGCAAGGCTCCCGGCTGTGTTGCAGGCCGCTGGGGCGGCGAGGAGTTCATGGTACTTCTTCCGGGCATAGATGTGAATAAGGCTGCGGAGGTAGCCGAAGTATTCCGCACTGAATTTAACAGGATAGAATTTGAGCTCTGCGGACATCAGACCATGAGTCTTGGAGTGACTGAGCATAAGGTGGGAGAAAGCGCGGATACATTTACGATGCGTGTGGATGATGCACTGTATAAGGCAAAACGAAGCGGCAAGAACTGCGTAGTGACGGAGTAGACGTACCTTGCAGGTTCCCGGTGGACACGGGGTGGATCAGGAGGAATAGAATATGAAGATGATCAAAACCAGAAATGCCCTTAAGATCTGCTATTACATGATGGCAGCGGACGGGCTGGTACAGGATTCGGAAAGAGCAAAATTCGATGAGCTTGGAGTTATGCTGGATGAGCAGTTCCCCAAATATAAGGAGCAGCTGGTCTGGGAATGCAAGCAGAAGGGCCTTTTCTCTCCCGACCGGGAGATCGTATTTCTGATCATGGATTATGTGGAGAAGGAACTGGAGGAGGGCATAGTTGACTCGATCTTCGAGGACACCATCCCCGGAAGGCTGCTGATATGGAACATGCTGACCATAGCCCTCTGTGATAAGGATTATACCGACGCGGAGAAAAGGGTCATTCATGATGCGGTAAGGCTGCTGGAGATAGATGAGGCGGATTTCCGTGAGATGGAGCATACCCTGATCGCGGCAAATGCGGTAGCGAGAGAGGAGAGCTTCCTTAAGGAGGCGGAGCAGGGGAATCCCGATATTCAGCTTCAGCTGAAGAATCTCAAGGAACGCGGGCGTATCATTTCCGCAAATGCACGGGAACAGATCAGGAAGAAAGAACAGTAATCAGGGGGTGAGGATATGCCTTTATTCTTTATAGGACGGAAGAAGGAGAAAGAGCCGGAAGAACTCGATGAGAAAAATGTGCAGCTGATGGAGCGGACAAAGGAGCTTCTTGAGGCGTATGACAAGCTCAGGAATTCTGTGCTTATAGATACGGTACGTATCACGGAGAGCCTGCTGGATCAGACAGGGCTTTCGGATATCGACAGGACCATGTGGGGTGCCGAATACCCTGATGAGGACTCGGATAAGCTTAAGGCGGAGCCTGAGAATATCCGGGCTGTAAGTAAAGCGGTGAAGAGGCTGTACCATCAGATATCCACCATGGACGCAGATCTTACGCCCATGAATTATGAGATGCGCATGCTGCTTGAAAAACGGGGGACCAATTTTGCGGAGTATGATCCGCGGGAGATCGTGCTGTTCCGTAAGGCGGCTGAGCTTTCTGTTAAGATCAGAGGTCTGCTCGCAATTCCTGTGCTGGACGAGAATGGTGAGCTTACGAAGGAAGCCGGGGAGACAGCGGAGAAGCTGCTGGCGGAGTAACCATATTGAGATTATCCGGGATCATATGGGTGGTATGCGCGATACCAAGCGGGCATCGTGCTTGCACTAACGCCCACTTGCGCAAGCAATGAGCCATGCGGACAAGCTTGCTTGGCCATACGGCGAATGCTGCGACATCGAGCTGAGGGAGAATAATATGCTGAAAAAACGACTGCTTACCTGCACACTGACACTGGTTATGGCTTCGGCCATGGCATTTATTTCAGCAGGTCAGGCTTCTGCTGAGGAAGAAAAGCCTGAGGGAACAATCCTGAGTCCGGAGGAATATGGATACGGATTTATTCCCGTGGATATTGATGTATATGATGTGCCGCAAAGGAAGAACGCGCCCGGTTTATTACGTGAGACGGCAGAGGCGGAGCTTCCTTCAACATATCGCTCGGATAAGGAAGTCTGGGCACAGAACATTAAAATAAGGGATCAGAAGAGGACCTCGCTGTGCTGGGCATTCTCCGGCTGTACAGCTGCAGAATATTCCTATGCAAAGGAAGTATATGAGGAGACCGGAGAGATCATTGACATGGAGGAAGCCCCCGGTCATCTGGGACAGTTTTATTATCATAGGGTAGATGATCCTCTTGGAAATACATCCGGAGATTCTAATGGAATCTCATCCGGTGAAAACTGGGCATTACTTGGTGGAAATTTAATAGTTGGCATGCAGCATATGTCTACATGGTCCGGACTGGTTTCGGAGGAAAGGGCACCATTTTCCGAAACGAACCAACATGTGACTTCTGATTATATATGGGAAGGACCGGAAGAAGTCTATCCGACCGAAATCGCATATGGCAATAATGATATGGTGCTTCAGGAAAGTATTTATATCAATAAGATTGACAGGGACAGTCTGAAGCAGCTTATCCTGAAATACGGTGCGGTCTCATCAAGCATGGATTTTAATTACAGGAAATATATGAATCTGGACGAGACAGATCCGGAAACCGGGGAGAAGTACTATATAGGAAGATCATACTATAACTATAAAGACTCCTATTCAGCAGATCACGCTGTAACCATTGTGGGCTGGGATGATAATTATCCGAAGGAAAATTTTGCACATGATATTGCTCCGGAGAAGGACGAAAATGGAAATGAGACAGTTTACAGTCATGAGGAATCTATAGAAATGACCACGCCTGAAAATGACGGGGCATGGATCGTTCAGAACAGCTGGGGAGACTATGTACATGAGGGAGGTATCCTTTATGTATCATATGAAAACGTGGATTTCAGGTCAGAAAACTATTTTTTTGTATTTGACATGCAGTCTCCGGATGCTTATAAGTATAATTTTCTTTATGACGGCACTGCCGGCTGTGCTGATATTACTGATCTGAAGGATGGTGAGGCTGTACCCTTCAGAACACTGCCGGGAACCCGGGCGGCTAATGTATTTACGAATACAACGGGAGAGCCTGTGAGCATAGATGCAGTGGGATTTACCACATATAATAACGGACTTTCCTATTATGACGTATCGGTTTACACAGACCTTAAGGATCCCGAGGATCCCTGCAGCGGGATCTGTCATGGAACTACAAGGATATCATCTGTTTATGTCGGATGTAAGACGGCTGAGCTTGACAGTGAAGTGACGGTGCTGCCGGGTGAGACCTTTTCTATCGTATTCTCATTTGATGAGTTTAATGCTTTCGGCATCGAGGAGTCTATAGAATTAACGTATACTTATTTCGAAGCGGAAATTCAGCCGGGACAGAGTTTCTTCTGCGGTGAAAATTCCGAAGAATGGACAGATATGAGTGACTATGAAGCCTGCTACCGTATAAAGGCTTTTGCCAATCCGGCCAAGGATGTGACAAAAGCGCCTTCGGCGGAGGAACTCATCTATAACGGTGAGGATCAGGAACTGGTCAGCGGGGCTGAGGCGGTCGATCTGACCGTGGTATATACACTTGGGGAAAATGAGACAGAAGCGCCGGAAACAGGCTACAGCGCTGAGGTTCCCACGGGAAAAGATGCAGGAACCTATTATGTATGGTACAGAGTGACGGAGGCTGACGGCACCGCGGTGTCAAAGCCGAGATGTGTGGCTGCGGCGATAGCAGAGAAGCCTGTTTCTATCACTGCAAAGGATCAGACTGTAAGCTATAAGGGAAGCATCACACAGGGTGTGAATATGGTCGATGTGAGCGGTATCCTTGAAGGACACAGGCTTGAGGGTATCATGCTGGATTCAGACAGTACATCAATCGTAACCTCCGGAGGAACCATCACTCCGTCAGATGCGCTGATCATGGCCGGTGATGCGGATGTTACGGATAATTATGATATAACATATGAAACCGGTGTCCTTACGGTGAGGGAGAACAGTATACCGTTAAGCGTTGATCCGCCGAAAAAAGGTGAAGATGAAAAGGGCGGTAAGACGGAAGAAGAGGGAGAGAAGAAGCCGGATCCGGATAAGCCTGAGGAACCCACGGTACAATATTCATCCGAATGGGTAGAGGGGAAATGGTACAACAGGGACGGTACTCAGACCTACAAGCCCAAAGGGGGATGGAAAACAGATAAAAAGGGTACATATTATATTGACTCTGCAGGCTGGTATCCGAGAAACCGCTGGCAGAGGATAGACGGGAAGAGCTACTATTTCGACAGATACGGATATATGGAACGTAATGCTTATCGTAACGGCTGGTATATGGGCAGTGATGGAGTATGGGACGGAAAAAAGAAGGCCGACGGCTGGAGACAGTATTCCGGGGGCTGGAGATATTTTACAGCCGACGGAATTCCGCTTGCGGACGGCTGGCAGAATATAGACGGCAGCTGTTATTATTTTAATACTGAAGGATATGCGGTTCAGGGAGAATATGTTCAGGGCTGGTGGCTGGATAAGAAGAGCTGCAGACAGGTATATCCCTATATGGCGGCATGGCATAAAAATATCCGGGGCTGGTGGTACGGCGACAGTTCCGGCTGGTATGCAAAGAAAGGAACCTATATTATCGACGGTGTAAGGTATACGTTTGATGCTGAGGGTTATCTTGCGGAGTAGCTGATAGAAAGGGGACCACTTTGGGAACGGTTACGAGCCGTTCTCCGGGTGGTCCCTTTCTTGAATATGCGAAAAATATGCCAGGCGGGCATCGTGACTGCACGAATGATCGCCTGGCATATTGCCTGATTACTGTGTGGCGAGATCTACCGCAAGCCGGCTTACCAGCTGCGGGATGGTAGCTTCAAAATCTACGCCGTACCAGGGCTTCTTCGGGTTGTGAAGGGTTTCCCTGATGGTGTCGGCTGTATAATCGGCTGCAAGCGCGAAAGCCTTATCTCTTGAAAGACCGCGGGTGAGTCCGCCTACGGCAACGGATGCGAAGATATCGCCTGTGCCGTGATATGTGGCATCTACAAGGTCATTCTGATAGATGAAGGTTTCGCCGGTCACGGTGTCAAGTCCGTAGACGCCGGTCTTTCCCTTGCTGAGGGATACGCCGGTCAGTACCACAACCTTCGAACCGAGGGCTGCGAGCTTATCAAGAAGCTCCTTTACATAAGCCTCGTCATATTCCGTACGGTAATCCATACCGGTCATAAAGCAGGCTTCGGTGATGTTGGGAACTATGATGTCCGCCTCGCCGCAGAGACCTGCATTTAATTTTGCATAGGCTTCATCAAAGGCAGGGTAGAGCTTGCCGTTATCGGCCATAACCGGATCGATGAAGATGAGGGTATCATCCCCGCCGAAATCCTTGAATATCTTCTTAACGATCTCGATCTCTTCGGCGGAACCAAGGTAGCCTGTATAGATCGCGTCAAAGGTAACATTCTGTGATTTCCAGTGCTCGGTGATGGGAACAAGCTGATCAGTCAGATCCTTTACCGTAAAGCCTGAAAACATTGTATGTGTAGAGAGTACCGCAGTCGGAAGAATTACCGTCTCCACGCCCATGGCGGAGATCACCGGCAGCGCAACTGTTACTGAGCATTTTCCAAGGCAGGAAATGTCTTGGATTGTGAGAATTCTTTTCATTGTAAGCCTCCTAAGTTTAAGTTGTACGATCTCGGAAAATGCAGGGGGTATTCGGGATCGTTGTTATCCCATATGATGCTGCAGGGTTGACCATATGGAAATGAGCAGATTATAGCACTTTTTATCATAAAGATGCAAGCCCTTTGGAATGCTTGAAAAGTAGAATATTCTGTGGTATCATCTACAGAAAGTTTTGATATTTACAGCTTAAGGAGAAATAATATGAGACGTGTAAAATATATGCTGCTTGCAGCGGCACTTGGCTTTATGGCCGGTGCGGGATTTGCGGCAGGCACCTCTGATGTTGCCGAAGCTGCGGTAGAAGGAGAATGGCTGGAAGGAGCGACCGGCACATCCTTCAGATATGCCGACGGATCATTTGCCAGAGGAGAATATGTCAGAGGCTACTGGATGGATGCCAAGGGCTACTGGAACGGAAAGACTCAGAAGGCCGTTTGGAGACATGATGCAAACGGCTGGTGGTATAAGGACGGAAAATGGTATCCGAAGTCACGCTGGCTGAAGATAGACGGAGACTGGTACTATTTCAATTCCCAGGGCTACATGGT
>ONWK01000046.1 GCA_900321505.1 uncultured Eubacteriales bacterium | reverse complement strand
GGCGCCGCTTCCCGTGATACTTGCCGTGAACGGTACGGAAGAAGAAAAGCAGAGACTTGCTTATGTACATAATAAGGTGATCGGACTTCTCTATGACGCGGCAGAACCCGGAAGCGGGAAGTCTTTTGACTGGAGCTGTATCTCCGGAAAACCGGAAGGAGCACAGAAGCTCATTTTTCTGTCAGGGGGATTAAATCAGCATAATGTCGCTCTGGCGATCGATACCGTTCATCCTGATGTGGTTGATGTAAGCAGCGGGATCGAGTGGGATGATCCTGAAAAGAAAGGAAAGGATCCTGAAAAAATGAAAGCATTTTTAAAGGCAGTCCCGGAGGCGTAATGAAAAATGAAAATGTCTGATGGTAATATTAAGACTGCTTCAGGTAAGAAAAGAAAATGGCCTAAGATACTTATAATCTCAATATTGTCAGTTTGCCTTATTCTGACCGTTCTGGCGGTCCTTACGATGAACCGTTTCAGGGACAACTTCAGGGAATCTGTGACCATTGAAGCCGGAGATCCGCTGCCGGAGAAGAAGGACTTTCTCATAGATGACTGGGACTGGATAAGCATGGATACGGATATCAGCGGAGTGAATACCGGGATACCGGTGACTATGGAGGTTATTTTCAGCCTTGGCCCCCTGGAAAAAAGCTCGTTATTCATTGTACGTGATACGATAGCTCCCACGGGCGAGGCTCAGGACCTCGTTTCAGATTCAAATGCGGTACTTACACCTGAAGATTTCGTGACTTCATATGACGACATTACGGATGTCAGACTGGTTTTTGTAAAGGCGCCGGACATGAAGACAGAGGGGGAGCAGACCATAGAGATAGCGCTCGAAGATCTTGGCGGTAACAGGACTGTACTTACTTCAAAACTGCTGGTCTATGATCCGAAGGCCGCACCTGAGATTAACGGCGCAAATGATATATGGATCTATGAGGGAGATAACATTTCTTACCGGAAGGATGTTACCGTTACCGATACACTGGATCCGGAACCGGAGCTTACGATAGATAATTCCGCTGTGAATCCGGATAAGATCGGAACATATCCCGTTACCTATAAGGCGACAGACTGCTATGGAAGAACTGCGGTTAAAAAGATCACGGTGCATGTACAGGAACCGACGGAGGATGTACTGAATCAAAAGAAGCTTGATGAACTGGTAAAGGATTGGGTTGGAACTTATATTTCCGATGACATGACCGTTATAGAGAAGTCCTTTGCCGTATTCCGATGGGTTAGACTTTATGTTCCCTGGAACAATGGCCGTACCTCAAGAGATTCGGTGGAACAGGCCTTAAGAGGTATGCAGGGAGAAGTCGGCGACTGTTATACACATGCCATCACCTGCAAGGTGCTGCTGGATGCGGCGGGTGTGGAAAATATGATGATACAGCGTTACCCGGGACCGGGACAGCATTACTGGCTTTTGGTAAATGTGGACGGTGACTGGTTCCATCTGGATCCGTCTCCGATATATTTGAGTTATCATATATGCTTCCTTCAGACTGATGCTGAGATAGAGGAATTCGGCAAAAAGGTCAGGCGCTATAATTACTATGCCTACGATCACAGCAAGTATCCGAGTACGCCCCTTTCACCGCCGGCAAGGGCTGTATATAAGAACGGGGATTACTATCTGGAGATATACTGATCCGTGAAAGGAGCAGATCGTAATGAAGATCGAAGAGATAAGAAAGGTACTGTATGGGTTTCAGGATGAGAAATACCGTGAGCTGCAGAAGAAACTGATCCCCACTGCAGATAAGGATTCGGTGATCGGCGTAAGAACACCGGACCTCAGAAAATATGCGAAGCAGCTTTATAAGGAAAACGATTATCAGGAGTTCCTGGATGCTCTTCCGCATAAATACTTTGACGAGAATCAGCTTCATGCATTTATAGTTTCAGAAATAAAGGATTTTGATAAATGCGTGGCTGAGGTGCAGAGATTCCTTCCCTATGTGGATAACTGGGCCACCTGCGACCAAATGTCACCAAAGGTATTTAAGAAGAACCGTCAGGAGCTTCCGGCAATAATAAAAGACTGGATAGCGTCGGACAGGACATATACAATAAGATTCGGAATAGGAATGCTGATGGAGCATTTCCTGGATGAGGACTTTGATCCCGTTTACCCTGAAATGGTGGCGGCGGTCAGGTCTGAGGAGTATTATGTAAACATGATGACGGCATGGTATTTTGCAACTGCTCTTGCGAAACAGTATGATGCAGTACTGCCTTACATTGAAGAACAGCGGCTGGATGCCTGGACCCATAATAAGACTATACAGAAGGCTGTTGAAAGCTACCGTATCACGGATGAACAGAAGGAATATCTGAGGTCTCTTAAGGTAAAGAAATAGAACCTGCAGCAGCCAATGGGCGTTGAATAGACTTGTTTTTAATGGGTTTCTGTGTTATCCTTAAATATGCAGGTTTTCATCATTTCAGTATATGAATAACTGCAGAAAATAAACGAATGGAGGATAATTGAATGGCTTGTTTTATAGTTCCGGCGGTTGAGGCAGTAGTGGTTAAGGCAGTTGAGAAAAGCGCCAAAAAAAGGGAACTTGCTGCTGCAGAAAACCATTCGGAGGATAAGCAGACGGAAGAGAAGCTTCCGCTTAGTGTGAAGTTGAAATGGCTCTCGGGAATGCTTTGGGGAGGCGTTATCCTGCTTTTATTCGAGCATATCTGGCATGGAGAGGTGGTGCCATGGTTCCCGTTCCTGACGGCCATGTCCGATCCGGCGGATGCCATGGAAATGCTGAAGGAGATGGCTACGGTCGGGGTTACGATGGCAGTTCTGGTAACGGCAGTCTGGTTAGTAATGTGTAAGGTTGCGGATGTGATCTACAGGCGTTCAGCCGAAGAACCGCAGAAGGAAAGCGCATAGTCGAAAGACACATCAGATATCAGATCAGGGGGAAAAATAATGACATTATTGATCACGGTATTTGCGGCAGTAACAGTGACTGTATTATGGTACAGAAGAAAGAATGATGATATGCGTCTTGGCATACTTTGCCTTATGTACTGGGGCGCTTCTATCATGTGGCTTGTGGATGCCATATTTGAATATGCAGAGCTTCATGAGGCATATTTCACACCTGAACTGAAGGATATGGTAAATGATGCTTTTCTGGGGGCGGCAGTTGTTGCGCTGGGTCTTGTGATCTGGCTTGTCAGACTGCTGATAGTTGATCCAAAAGGATCTGTAAGAAGAGCATTAAAGAAACAGGTGTGATCCGGTTTATTAGTTATATTTTGATTCTTGCTTGAAAGCACCGGCGGTATTCGCAGGTGCTTCTTTGCGCATCATGGGGGATAGCATAAATGACTGACACGCGGAGGATACTTGAAGCGGTTAAAAACGGAGAAATGTCCGTGCAGGAGGCGGAGCAGTATTTCAGGAGTGCACCCTTCAGTGAGATGGGTTTTGCCAAGCTTGACCATCACCGCAGGATAAGAAACGGATTTCCTGAGGTGGTCTTTTGCGAGAACAAGCCGGATGAGTATCTTGTTTCTATCTTTGAGAAACTTGCGGAGACGGACGGCTGTGTTCTTGGGACCAGGGCATCCGCGGCACAGTATGAAATGATAAGGGCAAAGCTTCCGGAGGTAAAGTACGATCCCATTTCCAGAATACTTAAGGTAGAACCTGAAGAAAAGCCGCGGACCGGTCTGGTGGTGGTATGCTGTGCAGGCACTTCGGACATACCGGTTGCGGAGGAAGCGGCGCAGACTGCGGAGTACTTCGGAACAAGAGTGGAACGTGTGTATGATGCGGGTATAAGCGGTATTCACCGGCTGCTTTCAAAGGTGGAGCTGCTTCAGAAGGCCAACTGCGTTGTGGCTATCGCCGGAATGGAAGGCGCCCTGGCAAGTGTGATAGGCGGTCTGGTACAGAATCCGGTGATAGCAGTGCCTACGTCAGTAGGTTATGGGGCTAATCTGGGAGGAATTTCAGCTTTGCTTACAATGATCAACTCCTGTGCCAACGGAGTTGCGGTAGTGAATATTGATAACGGATACGGAGCCGGCTATATGGCGACACAGATCAACAGACTTGCGGAGAGGGAAAAAGAATGAAGACACTGTATCTGGAATGTGATTCGGGCATCAGCGGAGATATGATAGTTGCAGCACTGCTGGATCTTGGCGCTGACAGGAAGCTTTTGGAGAAGGCGCTTGCGGGGATAAAGGACTGCAGGACTGAAATAGGAAGAGTTATCAAAAACGGCATAGACTGCTGTGATTTTAATGTGATACTGGACAAAGAGCATGATAATCATGACCACGATATGGAGTATCTGTACGGGCATCTGAAGGGTGGGGACGACTGTCGTATTCATGAACATGTGCATGACCATCATGACCACGGGCATGACCATGAACATAGCCATGATCATCATGAACACGATCATCACGATCACCACGATCATGATCACGACCATGACCATCACGATCACCACGATCATGACGACCATCACCATGTTCACGACCACAAACATCATGAGCATGACCATCACGATCACCACAGCCACGAACATCACGAGCATGATGGACATGACCACCATCACCACGAACACCGGAATCTCAGGGATGTTACAGAGATCATCAAATCCCTGGATATGACCGGCAGTGCGAGAAATCTTGCCATCCGTGTGTTTGAAATACTCGCGGCGGCGGAGGCGAAGGCACATGCAAGAAGCATGGAGGAAGTGCATTTTCATGAGGTGGGAGCCATAGATTCCATCGCGGACATTGTGGCTGCTTCAGTCTGCTTCGATGCCCTCGGCATTACCGATGTGATAATCCCGAAGATCTGCGAGGGGAGCGGAAGCATCCGCTGTCAGCACGGAATACTTCCGGTACCTGTACCGGCGGTGCTTAATATCGCAGCGGAACACGGACTTCCTCTGGCACTTACGGAAAGAAAGGGTGAGCTGGTAACTCCCACGGGAGCGGCCTTCGCAGCAGCGGTAATTACATCGGATAAGCTGCCGGAGGTGATCATTCCCGAAAGGGTGGGACTCGGTGCGGGAAAGAGAGAATACAGGCAGCCCAGCATCCTCAGGGCTATCCTTCTGAAGGAAGCAGGTAAGGATGACGGAATATGGAAACTGGAAACAAATATCGATGACAGCACGGGTGAACAGCTGGGATATACCATGAGCTGTCTGATGGAGGCCGGAGCCCGGGATGTATATTACACGCCGGTCTATATGAAAAAGAACCGGCCTGCCTGGCTGCTTTCGGTCCTTACCGATGAGGATAAGATCGAAGAGATGGAGCGGATCATTTTCAGGGAGACTACTACAATAGGGATCCGCAGGCAGAAGATGGAACGGACCGTGCTGACAAGGGAACAGAAAGTGGTGACTACGCGATACGGGAATGTTGAGGTAAAGATAAGCTGCACCCCGGAGGGCAGAAAGACTGCCCATGCCGAATATGAAAGCGCAGCGGCTATAGCTAAGGAAAAGGGAGTTCCGTTAACGGACGTGTATATCGAGGCTGAATCTTCTTTCCGGGACTGATCCTTCAAGAAAATAAAGGAGATGTAAAGAAAATGGATTATTCGTTGATGAATGAAAGAAGAAAACTAAGGATACAGCAGGGACGTGCCTATTGGAACAAGCTGCTTGAAATGTCAAAGGCTCCGATGGCGGTACAGGAAAAGTTCCTTATGAAGATTTTGGATGACAATAAGGACACTGAGATCGGAAGAAAATACGGATTCGGCAGTATACATTCCATTCGCGAGTTTCAGGAGGCAGTGCCGCTTACTAACTATGATGATTATGCACCATATATCGAACGTATGACGGAAAAGGGCGAGCGCGGGCTTTTAAGCATCAACGATCCGGTTTATTACAACAAATCCTCAGGAACCATAGGCGTCCCCAAGCGCATTCCGTACTCGGAGGAGGCAAAGAATATATTTAACATAACGATCGGTCTTCTTGAGAGCGCCGTGATCGAGGATGCCGTCGGGGAAAAGTATTATACAGGACGCGGGATCAATCTGATCCAGTGCGGCGGATCCCTGAAGAAGCTGCCGGACGGTCTTTTCTGGGGGCCTATTTCGGAAGCGGGTCTTTTGGTCTTCAGGGAACGCTGGCGTAATATCTTTACGTCACCGCTGGAGGCATCATTTGCCGGACCGGGGACGAATACCAGGTATCTGCATGCACGCTTTGCACTGGAAGATCCGGAAGCCAGCTATATTCTTTTTACCTATGCGGGCTTCGCGCTTGAGATGTGCCGGTACATTGAAAAAAACTGGGAGATGATCGTTAAAGACATCGAACAGGGAACCATAGATGAAAGTGTGGAAATTCCGGAGCAGGTAAGAGCTTCGCTGATGGATATTATAAAGCCTTTGCCGGAGAGGGCTGCATTTCTTCGGAGTGTCTTCGAGAAGGGCTTTGAGGAACCCTTTATTCCCAAGGTATGGCCGATGCTTTCTTATGTTTACGGAGGAGCAACGGGTGGCTTTAAAGACTATGCGCGTAAGCTGCAGGAACGTTATCTCGGACCGGATATCGTATTCTTCCGCCGCGGCGTCAGTGCGTCGGAGGGCGCTTTCTCACAGTCCATCGAGATAGACAGCTGTGATTCCGTGCTGCTTCCGGATTCGGTATTCTTCGAGTTTATACCCGAGGCTGACGATGAGCCGGATATGGTACATCTGCTGACTCTGGATCAGCTGGAGGTCGGCAAGAAATACGAGCTTGTGATCACGAATCTTTCAGGCTTCTACCGTTACAGGATGAAGGACGTATTCCTTGTTACGGGAATGTGCAATAATCTGCCCTTCATAGAATATCAGTATCGTTCTGACAGGACCGTGGACCTGATGGGTGAAAAGACAACTGAGGCTGCTGTACGTGCGGCAGCGGAGGATACAGCCACACAGTGCGGATTTGACCTTATCGACGTTACCATGTATCCGGATCCGGAAGGCCCCTGCTATACCTATCTTATGGAAGTGGAAAAGGTTCCCGCAGCTCTTACGGAGGAACAGATCAGGGACTGTCTGGAGGAAAACCTGAAAAAGGCCAATCCCTCCATGAGCGATAAGTTAAAGAGGGGCTTCTGTAAACCTACAAAACTGTATTTTCTCCAGCCCGAGACCTTCCTGCTTTACAGGGATATGATACAGATGAAGGGACTGTCCGCGGCGCAGATGAAGCCTGTCACGGTCATATCAAATGAACAGCAGAGACGGTTTTTCTTCGGACTGAGAGAAGACTTTGAGGAAATAGGGAAAAAGTATGAGTGAGATGAAAGCGATCATACAGAAGATAGAACCGGGTGAACATATCACCCGGAACCCGGAGGGACATTTTTCATCGGTCTTTATCCGGGGAGACGATACCTTTAAGGATTTTCTGGCACAGGGAGGCGCTGCCGATATAACAGACCTCAGAAGATTTATCTTATCAAAGCTGGACAGGGGATATGTTGAAGAGATAGCGTCAGGTCTCACGATCCACAGCCGGAACGGCGGATGCAGCGTATGTAACGTAAGGAGTGACAGGGGCGGATATCTTTTCGGAAGGAATTTTGATTTCCAGCGCAGTAATATGCTGATCGTGAAGTCGGAACCCGTGACCGGGTACGCCTCCCTTTCCACGGTAAATCCCGATTTTATCGGGATGCGTACGGGGCAGAGTATCTTTGACGAAAAGTATGAAAGGCTCCTCAGACTGATGGCTGTGTATATGCCTGTGGACGGAATGAATGAAAAGGGACTCTGTGTTTCTGTGAATAAGATCAGGGATGAGGAAATCACACAACAGACGCATCCCGGAAGGACTGACCAGACAGCGAGCACCTTGCTTCGTACGATGCTTGACTGTGCAGAGGATGTGGATGAGGCGGTTGAGATCCTGGAAAGAACCAATTATCATAGTTTTGAGGGTGGTGTTCTGCATTTTGCCGTAGCCGATGCCAAGGGCAGATCTGTCTGCGTTGAATATATCGATAACCTGCTTCATATCATCGATTCACCTGTAGTCACGAATTTCTACCTGGCAGAGGGTGAGAAGCACGGGATAGGGACGCATCAGTCGCAGCTCAGATACCGGAAACTCTGTGATACCATACGGGAGAAGGACCTGAAAAATGAAGGCTTCAGCAGGGAGGAACTTAAAAAAGCCCTAAGCTCCGTGGCAAAAAGCAATTATAAGGCCGACGGTGAATTATATACGGAGTGGAGCGTGATCTACGACAGGAATGAGCTTTCCGCGCGGTATTACCGGCGGGAGGATTATGAGCACGGATATGAGATTTTTCTGTAAATGCGGTAAAATGGCGGGTTGACGGCTATTTGGATGCCAGGAGGTGGGCGTATGAGGTCAATTCGGACGCGGATAACGCTTATAATAGTTATAGCGATAGTACTTTCCTGCGGGATCGTTCTGGGGCTGGGTATAATGGACGTGGTAGAGATCGGACAGAGCAGCTCGGAACAGTCCCTGCAGCTTCTGTGCGAAAACGGGGAGAAGAATCTGGATTTTTACTTCGAGAGCGTGGGCCAGTCAGTGGAAATGGTCGCGTCCTACGCGGAGGCGGATCTGGAGACCGTGGACGATGAGAATCTGAAGGGACACATGGAGCGCGTAAATATATTCTTCGGTAAGATCGCCCGTCAGACAAACGGGGTACTTACCTATTACTACAGGATCGATCCTACTGTTTCGGATGAGGTTAAGGGCTTCTGGTATATTGATGCCAACGGAAAGGGCTTCGTC
>ONWK01000002.1 GCA_900321505.1 uncultured Eubacteriales bacterium | reverse complement strand
CGAGATGAAGCAGATCGTTAAAACCGATGAGTTCAAGGACCTTGTAGGTGACATCATCAACGCCGTCAGCGCTTTCAGCGACGAGTTCTAAGCCCTCCTGTAAAAAAGAAAGTCTTTACTCTGCGGAGGTATTAAATGGGAAAGCTTATATATGCTGCCGATGACGAACCTTATATCCTGGATGTCTTAAACGAATTCCTGACAAATGCAGGCTTCGAGGTAAAGACTTTTTCCACAGGGGATTTATTGCTGGAACAATTCCGCAGGATCCCCTGTGATCTTGCTGTGCTCGACATAATGATGCCGGGCACCGACGGACTTACCATATGTAAAGAGCTGCGCAGTCTCTCGGATATTCCCATCGTGATACTGACCGCAAAGGAAAGCGAGTCAGACCAGATGCGCGGCTATATGTTCGGCGGAGACGACTATCTCGTAAAGCCCTTCTCCCCCACTCTTCTCGTTATGAAGATCAAGGCTCTTCTGAGAAGGTCCGCCGTCAGTATGGAGAAAACCGATGATCTGCAATTCGGCGATATTATCTTTTCTCCCTCCTATCATGATATTATCTGTCAGGGCAAACCCATAGGGCTTTCCATGACCGAATTTTCACTGATAGAATGCCTTCTTGAGCACCCGGGAAATGCGGTTTCCCGCAGCACTCTTCTTGATCATGTCTGGGGTATCGAAAATGATTCCGTAGAGACCAGAGTAGCAGATGAGACCATCCGCCGTATCCGGAGAAAGCTAAATAATGCCGGAAGCAGGGTAAAGATCATAGCCGTCTGGGGATACGGCTATAAGCTTGAGGAAGGTGAGGTCTGACCATGAAAAAAGCCCGTTTCAAGATAGCCGCACTGGTTGGCGGATCCGTGCTGCTTACACTTCTTATCATTCTTGTCCTTTTTCAGGTGATCTCGAACAGGCAGACCGAAAGGCTGGCAAAAGAAGCGATAAAGGCCTCTTCTACCATTACTCTGGGAGAAACCTCAGCCATGCAGTACTCCCCAAATGTCATTGAAATGCCAAACGGTCTTAAGGGTAAACCGATGCCTGAATACTACTATTCCTCTCAGGATGAAAAGATCATCGAATGGTGCAGGGAACACGAACCTGAAAATATCGAAAAGGTAAAGATAGATTCCCGCACCTACTATGTCGGTACCGGAGTTACGGAATCCGAAGGTATATTATCCTATATCACCGATATTGCCGGTGAAGAATCCGAGCTGGTGAGTGACCTTCTCACTCTTCTGCCTTTTCTGGAGGAAGACGGTCCCATAGAAACGATCGTATATGTTGACGTTACCGCCGAGCTTGCCGCAACCGGAACAATGAGTCTCTTTTTTCTTATTGCTGCTGTGATCATCGGTCTTCTCGGAAGCATCGAAGGCTACATGATCGGACGCCGGCTTGAACTCAGCAGTAAAGCGGAAAAGCAGTTTTTTGAAAATACTTCCCATGAATTAAAAACCCCTCTCACTTCCATCCGGGGGTACGCCGAAGGGATAGAGAAGGGTGTTATAACAGATAATAAAAAAACCGGCCAGGTCATCGTACACGAGACCGAAAAAATGAGCCGCCTTATCGAGGAGATCCTACTCTCCGCAAAGCTTGAAAGCGGAGCCATGCCGCTTCACAGGGAAAATCTGCAGCTGAACCAGCTTGTAGAGGAATGTCTCATGCCAATGGAAGGAGTCATACTGAGCCGCGGACTTCAGGTAGAACTGACACTTGCCACGGAAACTGTATCTGCAGATCCGGACCGTCTGGAGCATGCCATATCCAATTTGCTGACCAACGCGGTAAAATATGCCAGAACCAGGCTTTCAATATCTTTACGTGATAAAACTCTTATAATACAAAATGACTGCGATCCGCTGACGGACGAAGAAATAGCGCACCTTTTTGACCGCTTCTATACCGGCAGAAACGGCAACACCGGAATCGGTCTTTCAATTGCAAAGGATATCATAGGTCTTCACGGCTGGAAGCTCAGAGCCGAAAAAACCCATGACGGAATAATGTTTATCATCAATATAAGCAGGTGATCCCGTGCTTCATACAATGTCCGCAAAGCTGCATCCGGCAACCCGGGCCAGTTCCTCCGGAGAAAGCTCAACCTGGAATCCTACCCTGCCCGCACTGACAAACATGGTCTCATGCTCCTTCGCGCTCTCATGTATAAATGTGGGAAATTGCTTTTTCATCCCCACCGGAGAACAGCCGCCGTGAACATAACCGGTGAGGGGCAGAAGCTCCTTCTGTCTGATCATGCTCACAGCCTTCTCTCCTGCCGCCTTTGCAGCCTTTTTCAGATCCAGTTCTTCCCGTACAGGGACCACAAATACATAATACTGTCCCGACTTGCCCTGTGTCACAAGTGTTTTGAATACCTTTGCGGGATCTTCCCCCAGCAGCTCTGCTATCTCCTCACCGCTCATAGCAGCATCTGGTGTATATGTATAGCTTTTATACACAACCTTCTTCTGCTCAAGCACCCGCATAACATTTGTCTTTTCTTCTTTCTTCATTCTTACCTCTCTTCTTTTGATCCGGCATCCGCGTATATGTATTTTCGTTTTTCATGAAGCATGGCAAGGGAGAAGGCTCCCTGCTGAGAGAATGACTGCAGCCGATATCAGGAAAACCTTCAGTCTCATCATCCCGACAAAAGGGGAACCCCGGATGAATTAACACTATGATATCAGTTTACTGTTGTCATCTGCTCTGCAGCCTGCCTTCAATCTTACTGAAGTACTGCTCCAGATTTCTTCTTCCCAGGGGAGTATAATATATCTCTCCCAGATCTCCATACAGTAGTATCCTGTCTCCCCGCATGCCACGTATAAACCCTGTATTTACATAATCGTATCTCGCGTAACGGATAAACCTTTCCGAACACACAAGGCCGTCATCTTCACGTATAGGTTCTACGGCCACATCGTATTCTCCGTCAACAGTTACAATATGTCCATGCTTTTTGTGTATTTCAAATCTTACAAGCTCACTTTCCCTGAATACCAGTATATCACTCCTTCTCCGAAAACAGTGAATGGGATCCTCAGCCTTTTCCAGTAAGGCTCTGAGCATTTCAAGGTATCCGCAAAGAGGGATCACTTCCGACCTGAATAGTCTTTCATTCAATGGCCTGGTAAAATATCCGTAACAGTGCAGCCTGTTGTATCCATGAAACCTCTCATCTTCAAGATCAGAGATCACCAGCATATAGGTGAATCTGAATTCCGGCCGACTGCGAAAACGATCCAGAAAAAGAAACCCCTTAAAGCAGGTTCTTCCTCCCTTAACCATCTTCAGATCTGCCACCAGCAGATCAACCCTTTCTATTGCCGCCAGCATCATGGCCTCATCGGGATCATGACACACGGACAGCTTTACATCCGCAGAATATTCTTCAAACACCTCCTTAAAAAATGATAAATGCCCTTCGTCTTCCAAATACATAAGAATATTGATCATATTTTACTCCTATCTATCCGGAATCCCCCGTCTTAATTGAAAACGATGGGCAGCAGTATTATCTGTTGAAACATGCGCCTCCTGGCACCTTTATTGCGCATATCGGAAAAGGCCTGCCCTGGGGCAAGCCTTTAAATCATGTCAAAACTTATTCGTCATCAGGCAATCCACCCTGTCCGTCAGGATCTTCAGGCGGGCCCTCAGGTTCTGCCGGAGGATCAGGTTCAGCCGGAGGATCAGGTTCCGGAGGATCGGGTTCTACCGGCGTAGGGGGTGTCTCCCCTCCTGAGAAATATGCCGTTATTGTATGCTCTCCTTCAACAGCCCTGAAGGTGTATGAAGAAAGAACTCCCTGACTTACTCCGTCAACCACGACATCCAAAATTGTATTTCCGGGATTAGGAGAAATATATATCGTTACATCTGAACCGGGTTCAACATTCACTGACGGAGATATTGATCCTCCCGGTCCTGCAACGGTGGTTATAGTCTTAGTCTCAGCTATGGCCGGATGCGCCGGACAGGGAGTCACGAACATGGTCTGCGTATATTCAAAGGTTGCATTGGCTATGGTCTTCTCACCCTTATCATTTACCTGAACCACATAAGTTTTTTTCTCGGGACAGGTATTTGTAGCCAGATAATGTGTCTCGGCACAAAGCTCTATAGTCTCATGTCCGCCGCAGCGCTCCTTCGGTATACTGTCTGCCGCACAAAGATCCGTACATTCCGGGCAATCTTCTCCCGCGATCCTGTTGGTGATATTACATAGTTTGACGGTTGTGACACCATCAGGCTGAGTCCATCTCTTTTCAGGATCCTGCCCCTTAAGCTCAGCTATCTGATCCATGATGTCACGCCATACCACCTCATGGGTATACTTATTCTCCTGCTCAACATTTGAATCATAGCCATACCATACAGAAGCCGCATAATAAGGCGTAAGCCCGCAGAACCAGAGGTCGTAGGCCTCGGATGTGGTACCTGTCTTACCCACGTTGAAGATACCGGTCTTCATTTTTGCCGAGGTACCGGTACCGCTTGTCACCACGTCTCTCATTGCCTGGATCAGCTGCCAGCAGGTGGTTTCCTTCATCACGCGGTGTGCACGTGCAGGATCATTCGGATCCGTGTTATCTATGATCAGATTGCCGTCATAATCATATACCTTTTTGTAGAATACGGGCTTTCTGTAGATACCCATATTCCCTATAGCCGCATAAGCCGCAGTGATCTCCAGGTTATATACACCGAAGGTTATACCGCCCAGAGCAAGGGACTGATTGATATCCGAAAGCACATCGCCGTAATTTGTGGTATATGAATCCACGATCGTTGTAAAGCCTTCACTTATCAGATACTGATAAGCCACCTCAGGAGTCAGTTCGGTAATAACCTTTACGGCAATTATATTCATGGAATCCTTGATCGCCGTACGTATGGAATTGATTCCGCGGTAGCCCTTATACCAATTACTTACCTCAAGTCCGTTAGAGAATTTATACGGAGCATCATCATAGCTGTATGCAAGACATCCGCCCGTATCAATAAAGGGGCCGAAGGACGCCAGCACCTTAAATGTAGAACCTGGCTGCCTTTTTGCCATGGTCGCCCTGTTATATGTCAGGTTGCCCGTCTTCTCACCGCGGCCTCCGTAAACCGCCCTGACATAGCCTGTTGCAGGATCCATAAGGGTAAAGGACATCTGAGGCTGGATGCTGGTATTAAAGGATTCCTGAACAAAGGTTCCTCCTGTTTCCTCCAGCATGGCATCCTTATAGGTTTCCGCCGCAGCCTTAGCCATCTCTTCACTGGGATAAATATTGTTATAGTCATAATTCCCGGTAAGATAACGGTTATAGCTGACCATCGTATTCGTATCGTAATGATGCTGCGTCTTGCCGTCGGGATCAAGAAGAGACAACCGGTAATCAAGGGAAACTGTCTTCTTGTCCGGGAAATAATCATCATTTCCGATGGTATCATCTATGATCTTCTGAATATCATCATCCTGTGTGGAATAGATCTTGTAGCCGCCGGTATAGAGCTCCGTCCATGCTTCATCCTCGGAGATACCGTAGTACTTCTGAATATCCTCTACAACCGCAAACATCATGGCATCCATATACCATGTATTATAAGCCGCTTCTTCCTCACGTTTTACTGCGACAGCCTGAACTCTGGAATATACATCATCCCTGAGGGCAGCTTCATGCTCTTCCGGAGTGATATAACCCAGCTCTTCCATCTTATAAAGCACGTTTTTACGGCGTTCGGCATTATATTCAGGGAAGATGACCGGATCATAGCGGTAGGGGTTCTGCGTGATACCCGCTATCACAGCGATCTCCGACAGATTCAGCTCCCCGACCTTCTTATTGAAATATCGGTTGGCCGCAGCCTCCACACCATTTACACCCTGGCCGAGATAAATGGTATTCAGATAGTATTCCATAAGCTGTTCCTTGGAATACTTTTTCTCCAGCTCTATGGCAAGATACTGCTCCTGAACCTTTCTTGTAAGTCTCTGCATGAAGGTGATCTCATCCATACCTACGTTGAAGACCTGGTTCTTTATAAGCTGCTGTGTAATGGTGGAAGCACCCTGATCTGCATTTCTCGTTGTGATCAGACGTACGCCCGCACGGAATATACCCTTGATATCAATTCCGTTATGCTGCCAGAAACGCTCGTCCTCAATTGAGACAAAAGCATCGACCATCAGCTTCGGGATCTCCTGATAATACACATAAACACGGTTGGAGTTTGTTGTGGAAAGTGTATCGATCAGCTCCGTGCCGTCCTCATTAAAGATGGATGTCTTGAACCCCTTAGGCTTAATGCTGATGGAATTGATATCAGGCGCATTATCAAGCATACCCTTGATCATACCGAAGCCCGCACCGGCCATTACGACCACAAGAAGCACAAAAAGGGCCAGCAAAAGCTTGAACGCGCTGATAAATACCCGCCGTTCATTTCGCTGTCCCTTTGAGACCAATTGGCTCTGTTTTCTTTTTACACTGTACTTGTTAAAGTTCAATGCTTCATCCGCCTCCGGTAAAAATAACAGTTTACTTAACCTGTTAATTATATCAGATCCGGAGACATATATCAAGTTCTATGTCTTACTTCTTCTTATTATGTGTCTGCTTTCCGGAATCCGGTTTGCCCTTCTTTTCGGACTTTTCCTGTTTAGGCTCAGGTTTCTTCCTGTTATTATTGACATTTTTCTTATCGGGAGCTTTCTTTTCCGGATTCTTCTTATCCGGTGCTTTCTTATCGGATGCTTTCTTATCCGGTGCTTTCTTATCGGATACTTTCTTATCCGGCGCTTTCTTTTCGGATACTTTCTTATCCGGTGCTTTCTTTTCGGGGTTCTTCTTATCGGACGGTTTCTTATCGGAGGACTTCTTCTCCTCAGGTTTCTTCTCCTCTTTATCCGGGGCTGTTCCGCCGGATCCGGAATCCTTATTCCCCTCATCACCGGATCCATGCCCGGACTTCTCCAGCTTCTTTCTTTCCGAATCGGAAATGTCAGGTTCAATTGCCGCGATCTCTTCATCAGTCATCGGCCGCAGTATAGGATCAACATAGAGCGACGTGTAATAATGATACATTGCCTTGTATTCTTCACTGAAGCTGTCATTCGCATGTCCGTGCATTTCATCAAAGTCACGGTCGGCACTGATACGCTTTATCACATGCAGCGAAACGTTGGCCGCATGGGAAGAGATACGTTCGAAGCTGTTTATAAGATCAAAAAGATGTACACCACCCTGGATACTGCAGACTCCGCTCTGCAGACGGTCAACATGGTGGGACTTGATCAGCTCCTTCAGCTTATCTATGGTTTCGGAGAGAGGCTCCACCCTTACGGCAAGCGACTCATCATCCTGAAGGAAGGCAGAAAAACAGGTCTCCATGGTATATTCCACGGCTCCCGCGATAGTGTCGACCTCCCTGTGGCCGTAGGGTGAGAAATGTATATCCTGCTCATTTTTGTCACGGGCGGCATATGCAATGTTCATACAGTAATCGCCCATACGTTCAAGATCACTTATCGAATTCAGTATCTCTGACGCCACCAGTTTATCGTCTTTAGTAAGCCTGCGCTGATCGATCCTCACGATATATGCGGACAGAGCCGTCTCACACTGATCCAGGAAGTCTTCATTCTCCTCCATCCGCGGGAATTTTCCCGCATCGTAGTGGTAGATCATTGCCGTTGCCGTTTTATAGTTTTCAAGTATGGCCTCCGCCATCTTCCTTATCAGATTGTTACACTGTTCAAGGGCGATAGTCGGTGTATTGAGGAGCATGTCATCAAGCTTTGCCAGTTCCCTTGTAGCCTCAGTCTCTTCCTCTCTGCCCCCGAGGCGGTCGCAGATCTTTGCTATCCTGTCCGTACCGAAAAGGAGCAAAAAGCTGGTAATAAGGTTGAAAAGCAGATGCACCGTTGCTATGCTTCCACGGTTTACATTATCCGTCAGCCAGGGTAATCCGAATATGGCATTCAGCCCGTATATCAGCGTCATAAAGATGACGGCTCCGAAAATGTTAAACAGCAGATAACTCCATGAAACTTTCTTTGCTTTCCTGTCCGAACCGAACATGCCTATTACGATAGGCATACATTTACCGAGGTTTATACCGATAACGATGGGAATGGTAATGGCATATGTGATCGTTCCCGTGGCCGAGAGTGCCTGAAGGATACCCACAGCAACGCTGGAACTCTGAATAAGCGCCGTTATCATAAGTCCGATCAGCATTCCGAGCAGCGGATTCTCAAATGATGTGAACATCGATTTAAAATGTGCATCCTCGCGGAGAGGTTCAAAAACTTCTTCCATTATGGTCATACCGTAAAACAGCATTCCCAATCCCACAAGTATACCTGCGGTTTCCTTAACCTTTTTCTTTTTTGAAAAGAGTCTTATAAATGCTCCGATACCTACAAGGAGCGGTGCAAATGACGCAGGTCTGAGCAGCTGCAGCAGCAGTGTATCCTGCCCCAGATCTCCAAGACGCAGGATCTGCGCCGTGGCGGTGCTGCCCACGTTGGTGCCGAAAACTACCGGGATTGCCTGAGGCAGACCCATGATACCGGCATTTACAAAGCCGCTGACCATGATGGTAACGGCAGCCGAGCTCTGGATAATGGCAGTTACGGCAGTACCGAAGAACCATCCCTTGATCCTTCCGCCTGCCTTGCTTCTGCCCGTGGTCACTCTTTCCAGCACACGTTCCATACCGGAACCGGCCACCTTTTCAAGAGACGAACTCATGAATTTCATCCCGAACAGAAAGAGTCCCACTCCTCCTAATAATTTCAGTACACTGATAACATCCATACCGCTCTGAATTCCCGCCTTACTTCAGCTTCTTTTCGATTGCTTTGATTATAGTCTGCAGCGCTTTGATCCGTGCATATTTCTTATCATTTGATTCAAGCACATACCACGGCGCATATTTTGTGGATGTCTTCTGGAGCATCTCATCCACCGCTACTTCATAAAGATCCCATTTTTCGCGGTTTCTCCAATCCTCATCCGTTATCTTCCACTGCTTCTCCGGTGTATTCTGCCTGTCCGTGAACCTTTCGAGCTGAGTATCCTTATCGATCTGCACCCAGAATTTTATTATGACCGCATTCCAGTCCGCAAGTTCCTTTTCAAATTCATTGATCTCATTATAAGCACGTTTCCAGTCTGTTTCCGTACAGAAGCCCTCAAGCCTTTCAACCATTACTCTGCCATACCATGTACGGTCAAAAATGGCTATATGGCCGTCCTTCGGAAGTCTGTTCCAGAACCGCCACAGATAATGCCTTGATTTCTCCGCCGGCTCCGGACTGGCTATGGGATGCACCTCATAGCCTCTGGGATCCAGCGCTGCAGCAACTCTTTTAATATTTCCGCCCTTTCCGGCAGCATCCCAGCCTTCATAGGCAATGATGACAGGGATACGTTTCCTGTAAAGCTCATTATGAAGCTCCCCCAGTCTTTTCTGGAGACGATCCAGTTCCTTCTTATACTCTTCCTCGGGGATAGTCTTGTCAAGCGGGATTTCCGACAGCTTCGGTACTGCCTTCATGGGGAAGACATTCTGCAGCTGCGGAGCTGCCTGCTTGGCTGCCATATTGCTGAGCGCGGTATCAATGCTGGCAAGAAGTATCTCTGTCATCTGGAGCTCTGACCATTTCTTGTCCGCCGCATCTATGAAATACCAGGGAGCCACAAACTGATTGGTGGTCTCAAGATACTCATCAAATACTGACATAACTTCCTTATAATGCCTGTTCTGCCAGCGGTCCCCTTCCGACACTCTCCATCTTGTATTCTTATCCTCCTCGAGAGCAGTCAGTCTCTTTCTCTGGGTCTTCTCATCTATGTGAAAGAAGAACTTCACTACAAGATAGCCGTTATCGGTAAGCTGGCGCTCAAATCTTTTGATACTTGTAAGGTGAGCATGATACTCGTCCCTGCTTATCTCCTTATGAAGATACTGGGCCGTAACCTCGCCCATCCAGCTTCCGTCAAAGAACGAGAACTTGCCTGCCGCCGGTATCCGTATAAAATACCGGTACAGGAACGGGCGGCGCAGTTCCTCCTGGGTCGGCTGTGCCAGTGTCTCGCATTTGAAAAATCTCGGATCCAGTCCTTTGATAACCCTTCCAAGCACACTTCCCTTTCCTGCTGCCCCCCAGCCGTCAAGGATAACCAGTACAGGAAGACCCTTTTCCTTTATCTCTGTCTGTCTTGCAGCCAGTGATGCCCGGGCTGCGGCAAGACGATCACTTATCTCCTCATCTGACGGTTTTTCTTCCTTCACCCATTCTTTAAGCATAGATTTACCTCCTCCTAACTCTACTCCATACTATTTTTCGGTCCGTACTGATCCATAATGGCGGAATAAAGTGACAAAAGACAGATACTGATCATCACCCCGCCTGCAATATCGGTCAACCAGTGTGCTCCGGAAAGCAGTCTGCCCACTACAGTCAGCATCATTGCCAGGGCAAGCACCGTTACTGCCGCCCATTTTACGGTTACGCTTTTTACATATTTGGGGATGAGCAGGATAACGCTTCCCATTACCACACACGCAAGCATGGTATGTGACGACGGAAATGACGGTTCCAGCTTTCCCTCATCCGGCAGGATGACCGGCCGGTAATTTACTGCGATCTTGCTGAAAAGAACATAGATGATCAAAACGATAATGTAAAGTCCGCCCGTAAAAAGCAGGTTGATATCAACCTTCAGGAGACTTTTCCGCTGTATCAGCTGAACAAGACCCACTATGGCAACTCCTCCGGCCAGAGCAAGCGATGCATATCCCAGCAGCTGTGTAAGCCTGTACCAGACCTCGTTATATCCAAAGGTTTTTGCCACTGCGCCGTTCAGTCCGGCAAACCCAACCTTTGTTCCTTCCGGACCGATGGCATCCACATCAACCGTCCTCAGCAGTACGATAAATCCTAAAAATAACACACCGAAAACAACGGCGATGATATATTTATGTTTCGGTTTCATAAACCACTATCTCCTTTTGGGGTTTCCCCTGTTTCTGCAGTTACGCCGGATAATCTAAACATCCGTATACCGTTTCCTGAGCTGCTTTATCCTGTTAACCTCTCTGTCGATCCTTGCGTCATCAGTGATGTAGGTCCTGAAATAATTCTTAAGTTCCTCATCCCTGTAATCCTGAAATACAAGATGTGCCCTGCAAAGATAATACAGTCCAACGGTAGTTGCAAGCTCATCCAGCTCCGTCGCCGCAAGCGAGCTTTGCGCCAGCATGATGGCATGCTCTCTTTCCATTTCCATGAAAGCCGAGAGGTCGCCCAATGTACGGATATTAAAGAACGCCAGTCTTTCCAGATAGTTTTCCGGTGAAACCTCCATCATGGTCGCCCCTGAAAATGCACATATTTCTTCCAGGAAGCTCTTCATCATCTGACTGTGTCTTACGAATTCCTTCAGAGTGACAAGATCAAGACTGAACTTGTCAGCCCTGTCATCTTTAATGGATTCATGTACCCATTTCTCGTATTCGCCTATCCTGCTCCTTATATTCTCAAAGGACTCATCCGCTATCTCAAGCAGGCCTGCCACACGCGAGAATTCTCTTCTCACATCCACAGGAATACCGAATTCGGTTTTATAACCCAGATCATGCTCTATCTCAGCCCATGCATGCTGCAGGACGGTTCTGAACTGTATCTCAAAGGTATACCCCAAAAGCTCCTCCGGATATCCTGCATTTTCAGGTAATGAACAGATAAAATGCAGGGAAAGGTAACCGAAGGCCGTAGGAGATATCAGTTTTCTTTTATCGCTTGATTTTTCCCTGTCCACTGTCAGGACCTTCTCCACAAGCCTTGCGATCTCATCAACCTGGTCTGAAAAATAACATATGATGCGAAAACCTATCAGGTCATTCATCATATTTACTGTCTTATATTTTTCAGGTTTTCTTTCCAGCTTTTCCGCCACGGAATCCCTGCTCTTGATACGGTGGGTTATCTGCATGATACTTATATTGCTTTCAGCCACTGTTTTCTCCAGAAGCCCTGCAACTATAGTCTCTATCCTTTTATAATTCTCGTATGACTGATCATATTCCTTCAGCCGCAGTTCCTTGATATTGCTCATTATTAATCTACCGACTCCTTAATCCTGTCTCTTTACCTGTAAAATACTTCTCCGAGCTTCAGATCTCTCTTAAATCCGGAACTAGTGGTATTCTCATCAATGAATACCGCTTCTATGCCCATCATTTCCGCCCAGTCACCTATCTCAGCAGCAGTAAGATCATAGGTAAATGCGGTATGGTGTGCACCTCCCGCAAGGATCCATGCTTCGGCGCCTGTATAAAGATCCGGTTTCGGACACCAGTAATTGGTTGCAACCGGAAGCTTCGGCATGGGCTTCTCCGTCTTGCGGCACTCTACGTCATTGATTATAAGCCTGAAGCGGTTTCCCAGATCAACCATGGATACCGCAACGCCCGGACCTTCCTTTGCAGTAAATACAAGTCTGGCGGGATCTTCACGATTGCCCATGGAAAGAGGATTCACTCTTATGGATATCGGGCCGTCGGCTATGGACGGACATATCTCAAGCATATGAGCCTCAAGTATGCCTTCCTTTCCACGCACAAGATTATAGGTATAATCCTCCATCATCGAGGTACCTTTGGGATCTGCAACGCTTTCCGTCATTATCTTAAAAAGACGTACGAGAGCCGCAACCTTCCAGTCTCCCTCGGCACCGAAACCATAGCCCTTCTCCATCAGCCGCTGTATGGCCAGTCCCGGCAGCTGCTTTAACGCGCCGAGATCACCGAAATGCGTCACGATGGCCTGATAATTCTTTTCTTTGAGATATCTTTCAAATCCGATCTCGATACGGGCCTGTTCCGATACATGACGCCGGAATTTCTCCGGATCCCTTCCATCGAGAAGTATCTGATATTTTCCGTAATACTCATCCAGGAGCCGGGTAACCTCGGTCTCTGACACATCCGCCACACAATCTGCAATGTCATTGACGGGATATGTATCAACCTCCCAGCCGAATTTAATCTGGGCTTCAACCTTATCACCCTCTGTAACGGCCACATTTCTCATATTGTCAGCCACACGCATTACACGTATATGGCTGGATTCGATCACGCCGACTGCAGTTCTCATCCATGATGCCAGCTTTTCGCGGATCACAGGATCCTTCCAGTAGCCGACCACAACCTTTCTGTCTATCCTCATACGGCTAACGATATGACCGTATTCACGATCTCCGTGTGCAGCCTGGTTTTCATTCATGAAATCCATGTCTATGGAGTCATAGGGGATCTCCTCATTGTACTGCGTATGGAAATGGAGAAGCGGCTTTCTGTATTCCTGAAGCCCGAGGATCCAGGATTTTGCCGGAGAAAAGGTATGCATCCAGGTGATAACGCCTGCACAGCTGTCATCCAGATTTGCCTCATTG
>ONWK01000382.1 GCA_900321505.1 uncultured Eubacteriales bacterium | reverse complement strand
CATGGGAAGCTATGTTGCATGCAAACTGCAGAACCGTAACATAGGCAAGATTACGCGTATCATTAAGGAGTACGGAGTTCCTGTACGTCCCTCGGAATGGAAGATAACAGAGGAAATCTTTGTGGGTGCATGGCAGAAGGCCCCGGGAACCCGCCCGGATCGTTATACCGTGCTCAATGAGGTTGAACTCTCCGCTGAGATGCTCTCCGGTCTCTATTATGAGATGGAAGAGGTATTTGCTTGATCATGGATTCATCACTCACCGCTCCGGCTGTCACGAGTCCGGAGCGGGAGAGTAATGAAGAGCTGCTGTGATCCTTTTTTTGTTTGGAAGAAGTATATATTCAGCACTCCTGGGAAAACATAAAAACCAGTCTGAAAAGCAAACCTTTTGTTCCGGCAAAGGATGGCCGGAACAAAACCCCGCTTCGCGGGGCAACTCCTTCGGAGTTGGGCACAGTACGGTACTGGTTCGTCTGAAGGACGAACCAGCACCTAAGCTTTTCATCCGTGATTTTTATATTTTCCCAGGGGTGCTGAAAAGTTACAAATTCTTCCAAAAAAAAGTTTTCGGATGTCGTATGAAAGATAAGGAGGGCTGCGATTGGACGAAAGAATATTTGAAGAATGCATGCGTCGAATGGCAGCAGGTGACCGGGATGCGTTAAGAGAAGTATATGAGGAATACCTGAAGCTGATATTCTCCGTATGCCTTAATCAGCTGAGACACAGGGAATCTGCCGAGGATGTGGCATCTGAATTCTTTATACGGCTATTCAGGTCTGCCGGAACATTTAAGCCGAACGGCCATCATAAGGCGTGGATGATAACCATTGCGAAGAACATGTGCATTGATTACATGCGTAAGAACGGGCGGGAGATAGCAGTTCTGGATGAAGGCTACAGGGATGACCCGGAGGGACCGGGGCAGGAGCTTTCAGCAGAGCAGCAGGACACGTCGTCAGGTATACTCATGTTCAACCAGGACAGAGGATCCATGGCGGATCAGGTGGTGAACCATCTTACGCTTGAAGCTGCGATGAAGCTGCTTTCGGCCGTTGAGAAGGAGATCATCGACATGAAGCTTTCGGGCGGATTCACTTTCAGGGAGATTGCGGATATGATGTCAATGCCCCAGGGCACGGTGGCATGGCATTACAATGAGGGAATAAAAAAACTAAGGAGGTACTGCATGCATGAATGATCAGAATGAAAAAAAGCATAATTCAGTTGTTGAGCAGGAATACCTCCGTATGATGAACGAGGAAACTCCTGATCTGTGGAACAGGATAGAGGCAGGGCTCGATGACAGCAGCTATCAGGATGACAGCAGCTTCTATGAGCCTGAAGAAGTAAAGCAGGGCAGAAGGCCCAGATATGGGATTATCATACCCGGTATCGCCGTTGCGGCAGTGGTACTTTTCATTTCGATATTTGCTCTGACCGGCGGCTTTGACAGAAAGAAAAATGCTGACAGGACAGATACGGCTAATAATGAAACTGCAGCTTTCAGCATGCAGGAAAAAGCGGAAGATGAGGTAAGCGGGAGACCGGGGACAGAAGCTTCTGCCGAAATGGACGGACAGGATGACGATGACAGTAACAAGAAGGGCAATTACAGTGCCGATATCAGAACGCCTGAGCAGAATGCAGCAGAGAGCATGCCGGAACCAGAAAATGAGGCAGAGGCTGAAAATGATGTGATTTCCGAGAGTTCTGAGTCTGAAAAGCTGACTGGAAACGATAAGAAAGAGTTTTTCAATTCAAATACTATTCGCGATTCCCTGACCGGAGAGAGAAAGGGAGAGAGTGAACTGATCGAATCCATAACGGGTGTTGTGGATAAGGAGACCTTTAATGCTGACAGGGCGAATGCGGATACAGGAAAAGGTACTCCGAAGGTATTGAAGGCAGGAGACAAGGCTCCGGATTTCACGATAGATCTGTACGGCGGCGGTACATTTCATCTTTCGGATTATGATGATCAGATAGTGGTGCTGGATCTCTGGGCTACGTGGTGCTCTACCTGTATAAATGAGCTGCCTGCCTTCCAGAAGCTTGATAAAGAGGGTATCGAAGGCGTAAAGGTTATCTGTGTGGAGCTGGGTGATCCGGAAAATGAAGTGGGCTGGGTCGTAAGTGACTACGGGCTTTCCGTTAATGTCGGACTTGATAAAAACGGAAAGGTTACCAGGTATTATCCGGCAGAGTATATACCCTATACACTTGTGATCGATCATGGTGTGATCGCTGAGGTGATAGATGTATACGGCCAGAATGAGGTATATAACGCCTGTAAAGAGGCTATAGCGAAATGCAGGAACTAGGACAGGTATGAGGATGAAGGAATATTCAAAATGGATCCTGCGCGGCGTGCTTGGCGCTGCAGGAGTTTTCCTTCTCAGCTTCGGATTGATGCAGGGAGGTTTTGATGATGTGATGCGTAAGGCAACTCTGCTATGTCTTGAATGCATGGGAATCGGATGAACCGGATATGAAGAAGGAAGAAAAAAAGATAAAGAAGATAGAAAAAAGGCATTTCATACAGCTGATAGCGGCTGTATTGTATAACTGCAACATTACAGGCTTCATTAACGGAAGTATTTATAAGGGAAGTACTAAGGGGCTGTGTGTCCCGGGGCTGAACTGTTAT
>ONWK01000022.1 GCA_900321505.1 uncultured Eubacteriales bacterium | reverse complement strand
CTGGCGTTCATGTTCATACATACGGATACGGTATGGCTCAGGATGCTGTCCAGACTGCTTCTGATCCCCGTAATAGCCGGACTTTCCTATGAGGTGATACGCTATGCGGGAATGCATAACAACGCATGCTCCAGGATCATGTCGGCGCCGGGTCTCTGGGTACAGAGACTTACCACAAAAGAGCCGGATCTTTCCATGGCCGAGGTGGCTGTACGTGCGGTGGAGCAGGTTATCGACTGGCGGGAGTATGTGAAATGTGTCCGTGAGAATTCCTTTGAAAAATGAGGGAGCAGTCTATGACTCTTTTGGAAGCACTGCATTTCGGCCGGCAGCGGCTGCGATCGGCGGGAGTGCCGGATCATGAATATGATGCCGGTGCGCTGCTGCAATATGCTGCGGATGTCAGTATGGCTCAGATCCTCGGTGATCCCGGACGTGAGCTTGCCCCGGAGGCGCTTACCCGATACCTTGAAATGGTCGGAAAAAGGGAAAAAAGGATCCCGCTTCAGCATATTGTGGGAGAAACCTGTTTTTACGGTTATATGTTCAGTACCCGTGAGGGAGCGCTTATCCCGCGCAGCGATACTGAGCATCTGGTGGAACAGGCTCTGATGCTGGCGCCGGAACGACCGGTCCGCTTTCTTGACCTTTGTACAGGCACCGGGTGTATAGGCATAAGCTTTTTTCTGGAGCGCAGGGCCAGGGGTTTCAGGGATGAAGGGATCCTGACGGATCTTTCGGAAGCTGCGCTTGCTCTGGCAGAGGAAAATGCAGAGCGCCTGCATGCGGAGGTTTCCCTGGTACATTCGGATCTTTTTGACGGACTTAAAGGAGAGCTTTTTGATATCATAATGTCGAATCCGCCCTACATTTCCCTTTCGGAAATGGAGACACTGATGCCGGAGGTGAAGGACCATGATCCCCGGATGGCTTTAACGGACGAGGGGGACGGACTTCTTTTTTACAGAAGGATCGCTTATGAGGCGGAGGAGCATCTGAAGCCCGGCGGACAGCTGTTCCTGGAGATCGGGAGCGGACAGAGGAACGCAGTGGAGAAGCTGCTTTCGGATAAAGGATTTACGGATATTTCATGCAGGCAGGATTATGCCGGCCTGGACAGAGTAGTTTATGCAAAAACAAGGAGAATATGATTATGTTTGATAGATTGGATGAATTAGTTGAAAAGCTTGCTGCCATTCAGGAAGAGCTCAGTCAGCCGGATGTCGTTAACGATCAGGAACGCTTTAAGAAGCTGATGAAGGAGCAGAGTGACATCACTCCCGTTGTGGAAAAATACAATGAACTGAAGCAGGCAAGGCAGGATGTGGAGGACAGCCTCCAGATCATTGATGAAGAGTCGGATGAGGAAATGAAGGAAATGGCCAGGGAAGAGCTGGCAGAGGCCAAGAAACATGTGGAAGCCTGTGAGCATGACCTTAAGGTACTTCTTCTTCCGAAGGATGAAAATGATGATAAGAGTGTCGTAGTTGAGATACGTGCAGGCGCAGGCGGAGATGAGGCTGCGCTCTTTGCAGGCGAGCTCTTCAGAATGTATCAGAAATATGCTGACCATTTCCGCTGGAAGACCAATATCACTTCAGGAACAGAGACCGGTATCGGCGGATTCAAGGAGGTTGTGTTCGAGATCACAGGAAAGGGCGCGTATTCCAAACTCAAATATGAGAGTGGTGTGCACCGTGTACAGCGTGTTCCCGAGACCGAGTCCGGCGGACGTATCCATACCTCGACTGCAACGGTTGCCATCATGCCCGAGGCAGAGGAGGTGGATGTGGAGATCGATGAGAAGGATATCCGTATTGATGTCATGAGAGCATCCGGAAACGGCGGCCAGTGCGTAAATACCACGGACTCGGCTGTACGTCTGACACACATTCCTACAGGCATCGTGATCTACAGCCAGACCGAGAAGTCTCAGATCCAGAACAAGGCCAAGGCCTTTGCACTGCTGAGGACCAAGCTGTATGATATCGAGATGCAGAAGGCTCATGATGCCGAGGCTGAGGCACGGAGGAGCCAGATAGGAACA
Organism: uncultured Eubacteriales bacterium; assembly: GCA_900321505.1. Taxonomy (GTDB): domain Bacteria; phylum Bacillota; class Clostridia; order Lachnospirales; family Lachnospiraceae; genus Eubacterium_Q. Next base: position 3,209 of record ONWK01000022.1, on the reverse strand, counting down.
GGAGACCGTTCCGAGAAGATCAGAACCTATAATTTCCCTCAGGGAAGAGTGACGGATCACCGTATCAAGCTCACCAGCTATCAGCTTGAAAATGTGCTGAACGGTGACCTTGACGAATTCGTGGAGGCCCTGACCGCGGCTGACCAGGCAGCTAAGCTGGCGCATATGGAAGGAAAAGAATAATAATGAACATCTGGATCATCCTTGCTATCGCAGGAGGCGTGGGCATTCTTATTGCCATTATCTTCATAGTGAAGTATAACAGCTTCGTTAAGCTTGATAAGAAGGTTGAGGAAGCCTTTTCCACTATGGACATATATCTGGTAAAAAGATGGGAGCTGGTTCCCAAGCTGGTCGAGGTGGTGAAGGGATATTCCGCCCATGAGAAGGATACTCTGGAACAGGTGGTCATGCTGAGAAATACCGATTACCGTAAGCTTTCTTCTGAGGAAAAACTCAGGACAAATGAAGAACTGGCCTCGGGTCTGGGACAGATCCTTGTCACTGCCGAGAGCTATCCGGAGCTCAGATCCAGCGAGAATTATCTTGAACTTTCCAGAAGCCTGTATCAGATAGAGGATGAGATCGCACAGTCCAGAAAATACTATAACGGATGCGTCCGTATGCTGAATACAAAGGTTGAGACATTCCCGGGAAGTGTCATAGCGGCCATATTCGGATTCACCGCAAAACCCATGTTTCAGGCGGAGGAAATTCAGCGCTCGAACATCAGAGTGGGTATGTAGGTGTCAAGAAGGAGAATGTGATGTATTCCGGAACCGGAAAAAAAGAGAAAAAGAATTTCAGCCTGAGCAGAGGTTTCATTTTGATGCCTCTGCTTATTTTTATTCTGACGGCAGCTTTTTTTTCGGGTAAAGCCTGTGCAGCTGAAGCAACTGAAACGATGTCAGAAGATAATACTGAAATGGTCTTAACGGAAAGCACGGCGAAGCCGGTAACGGAAACCGAAACAGAAGCCGAAACAGAAGAAATACCGAAACCGGATGCCGATACACTTAACAAGGTTGAGCAGTATCTGAAATCCGCCGGGATATATGTGGATGGAAATGCTTATATGCTCATGATGAACAATCCTGCGTATTATGCAGCATCAGGAAGAAGGCAGGAAAAGGAGGAGTCTGAAGAGGAAGAGGATGATCCGCCAAGCCGGCAGAAAAAATACAGTACGAAGCATTTCGTTATCGATGATTATGATGTTTATATCCGTGTTAATGAGAACAATACCCTGGAAATAACGGAGAAGCTGAAGGTATGGTTTAACTCGAAACAGCACGGGATATACAGGACTATTCCTCTGGATAACGAGATTTTGCGTCCGGACGGGACAAAAACCGAGATACGCGCCGGGGTATCTGACATAAACGTAAATGAAAAATATAAAACATCTTATTCGGGAAAAGAAGTAGATATCACTATCGGTGATGAAGATGAAACCGTTATAGGTGAAAAGAATTACGAGATAAGCTATACCTACAACCTCGGAAAGGATCAGGTTGACGGAGCTGATGAACTGTATTTCAATATTATCGGTACGGGATGGAAAACGGTAATAGGACACGTGAGCTTTACTGTTGATATGCCTAAAAGCTTTGACAGTTCAAAGTTGGACTTTGCGGCAGGCTGGCGTGCCTCATCGAATAATACCGGTATCGAGTATGAGGTTGAGGGCAGCAGGATAACGGGAGAGTATAACAAAATACTGCTCGCCGGAGAGGCTGTCACCATACGCCTTGAGCTTCCTGAGGGCTATTTCACCGGCGCCAGACTGGGAAATATCGTGTTTGATATTGTTATGTACTCGTTGCCGGTTTTCTTCCTGATCATTTCACTGCTGCTCTGGAAACGTTACGGCAAGGATGATATGGTGGTGGAAACGGTGGAATTCTATCCTCCGGACGGCCTGAACAGTCTCAGCACAGCATTTCTTTATAAGGGGGATGTGGCACATCAGGATGTGAGCTCATTGCTGATATATCTTGCGGATAAAGACTATCTTCAGATCGAGGAATCGGAACGCAAGGTTGCCTTCTGGAAAGAAAAATCCTTCAGGATAATAAAGATCAGGGATTATGACGGAGTAGATCCGGAAGAGAAAAAATTCTTTGAGGGTCTTTTCAGGGATGCTGAGGAGGTGAACGGCGAAACGGCAGTAACCTCAGGACAGCTTTATGACCGCTTCTATACCACCACGGAGGAGATAATTCGTGATGTGAAGAGTGCGGAAAATATGGATAAGGTCTTCGAAACCGGGACGGCCGGTAAATCATTGCTTATAGGCATATTTACCGTGATCTCTGTCTTTGCAATATTTATCCCGCCTGTATTTACCTACACAAAACCGGTAATGATACTGCTTCTTTTCCTGCCGGTGATCAGCTTCGGGATCATCCTTGGAGTCCTTCTGCGGGGAAAGGGCAGGGGCTACAGAAAAGGGAAAATGAAAAGGGCGAGGATGAACATTCCCGGAAGGCTTCTGGCATATATGGTGACGATCACGGGCATATGTCCGCTATTCGCCCTGATACTTCCCTTATGCCGGGATGTTTTCTATATCATCGGAGCACTTATTGGCGCATGCTGCATCGTAGGAATGATAATATGCCTTATCTACATGCCCAGACGTACGCCTTATGGTATAAGGATGCTGGGACGCATAGAAGGCTTCAGGAATTTCCTTGAAACTGCAGAAAAGGACAGGCTTGAGGAAATGGTAATGTCGGACCCTCAGTATTTCTTTCATATCCTGCCCTATACCTATGTATTGGGCGTGTCTGATGTCTGGATAAAGAAGTTTGAGGATATACAGCTTCAGGATCCGGGATGGTGCAGGATGACATATTATGATGTGCATACCTTCGGGAGCTTCATGGATCATACCATGGCAACGGCAGACCGGGCCCTTTCAGCTCCGGCTTCAGGCGGCGGTTACGGCGGAGGAGGAGGTTTCTCCGGAGGCGGCTTTGCCGGCGGCGGCTCAGGCGGCGGCGGTGGGGGAGCGTGGTAGGAACGTATTATGGAAACTCCTTTATGTTAACCGGTTTTCTGGCTGCAAAAAAAATTTGAATTTTTTTGAAAAAAGATGTTGACAAAGCTATTGTGTGGTGGTAATATACAAAAGCTGTCGCACGGAGGACATGAGTTTTACGGGCACCAGACCTGCGATAGTTTTTTATTGCTCTTTCACAATT
>ONWK01000073.1 GCA_900321505.1 uncultured Eubacteriales bacterium | reverse complement strand
CATCCCTGTGAAAACATAAAAACCAGTCTGGAAAGCAAGCTTTCCATCCGTGATTTTTAAGTTTTCACAGGGGTGCTGAATAGTTACTGTTAAGGATCAGTTAAGAATTACGCAAGATACAGATTAAGACTTTTCCGTCAGAAAGCGGTATATTAGGATCAATAAAGAGAAAACACACCGTGAGAGGAGATACGGTCATGGATAAGAACAGGATACTTTCCGCAAAGGATCTTTCAAAAACATTTTCAAATGAATCGGTTCAGCAGCATGTACTGAAAAACCTGAATCTTGATATTTATAAAGGGGATTTCACAGTGATCATGGGAAATTCCGGATCCGGAAAGAGTACGCTTTTATATGCGCTTTCCGGCATGGACCGGCCCAGCCTCGGGAGGGTGACATATTATGTGGATGGTACGGAGGTGGAAATCTCCAAATACAGTAATGACAAGCTGGCGCTGTTCCGCAGGAATCACAGCGGTTTTGTGTTCCAGCAGAATTATCTGAATGACAGCATGAGCGCACTGGATAATGTTATGGTCAGCGGACTTCTGGGGACTAAGGATCGTAAGGCTCTGGCAGAGAAGGCCAAGGGGCTGCTGAAGCGGGTGGAGATCGGCGAACAGGACTGGAAAAAATTTCCAACACAGCTTTCCGGCGGACAGCAGCAGAGAGTTGCGGTGGTCCGGGGCGTGATCAACAGCCCTGAGGTACTCTTCGCAGATGAACCTACCGGAGCGCTGAACTCCCAGAATACCATCAATGTTCTGGATATTCTTTCCGATCTGAATAATGAAGGACAGAGCATAGTCATGGTAACTCATACGGTAAAGGCTGCAGAACGGGCCAACCGGGTGATCTATCTTGCGGATGGCGTTATCACCGATGAGGTGGATCTGGGACCGTATATCGGAGATTATAAGGATGAAAAGAATCCAAAACAGGAAGAAGCGGTACAGAGGCACAGGAAGCTTAAGGATTTCCTGGCAGATATGGGATGGTGAATCGATATCATTCACAAGCATACGCGTAAGCGGATGCGCTGCGGTCGGATGAGGAAGGTTGTGAATGATATCAGAAGGAGCATACACATGTACAAATTATTTTTCATCGCAAAAAACAATATGAAAAAACAGAAGGGCGACATGATCACCTTTCTGATCCTGTCATTTATCGCCGCAATCCTGATCTTCGACTGTGCATCGGCGCTGCTTGGGATGGGACATGTTCTGGATGATCGGTACGTTGAGGTAAACGGGCCGGAGGTCATGCTGGTTATCGCAGATAAGGAGCTTCTCAGTGAAGCTGCGGATGAGGCATTCCGTGATAATCCGCATCTCTCCGAATATGAGACCTCGGTGATCCTTAATTCAACAACTGAATATCGGAATAAGAAAAATGATGAATTTGAAGAATATCAGTTCTTTGCAGAGGCCTTTGAGGAGAAGAGCAAACTGCTTTCCCTTACCTTTGAAGACGAAAAGGGCAACCTGATCCGTCCGGAAGAGCTTTCAGCAGATGATGTGATCATGCCTTACTATATCCGGGATCGTTTCGCGGTAGGGGATACCCTGGAACTGAAATTTGATGACAGAAGTTATGAGTTTAATGTAGCGGGCTATTCCGAGGATCCGTATATGTGTTCCGCGTTGAATATCAGTATCTTCCACATTTATATCGCGAAGGATAAGCTGGAAGAGCTCGCTGCCGGTGGCTATGACGGAACCGGCCGGTGGCTGATGTATAAAGGGAAGGTTAAGGACGGTGTCCTCGGTCAGGACTTCGCCACAGAGGATCTGGAGAAGGAGATCGGAGACGCATATAAGACGAAAACCAATGCCCTCGGGAAGGATCATCCGGAATTAAATGTGACGAATTACATGATCCTGAACTGGCATACCATGAAGAGCGGCGGACAGATACTTCCCATGATGGTCATGGCGATCTTCCTGATCTTCGCGCTGATCATTCTGATCGTGGCATTTCTGATCATTTCCTTCAGTGTGAAGAATTTTATACAGCGGAACATGAAAAATACTGGAATACTGGAAGCCTCCGGCTATACCGTGAAGGAGCTTCGCCGCGCAATCTCGGTAGAGCTTCTGCTGGTGGCAGGAATGGGAAGCGTGCTCGGCGTGCTGATCGGTGTACTAACTTTCGGCGGATTCGGAAATGTGGTGGGGAGCATCCTGGGACTTACCTGGAATCAGCCTGCAAATATCCCGGTAGCCTGCTTCACTGTTGTCGGTCTGCTCCTTTTGGTATGGCTTGTATCCATCAGGATCAGCAGAACATATAAGAAGATCACGGTTCTCGAGGCGCTCCGTGGAGGGCTGGGAACCCATAATTTCAAAAAGAATCATTTCCCATTTGAGAAGACCGGACTTCCGGTTCCGGTGGTGCTTTCTCTGAAGGAGACCTTCGGAAATCTCAGAAGGAATATCGCCATGGTGCTGATGATCGGAATACTTACGGTTGCCATGCTCTGCGGATTCGGTATGCTTCAGAATTTCGGAACGGATCCGGAGAAAATGATCGAGATCACCGGTGCCAGCCACTGCAATCTGGAACTGTATGCATCGGAAGGACTCCGGGAAAGCATTGAGAAGGTGGAAGGTGTTAAGAAGGTTCTGACTTTCTTCAGTCTGGAGCCTACCGTATCCTTCGGCTCGAAGGAAAAAGCCATCTACACCCAGGCAATCCATGATCCGGATGCGAACTTCGATGCAGTTATCCTGGAGGGAAGGCTGCCCAGACAGGAAAATGAAGTAATGCTCACCGGCATCCTGGCGGATGATCTGGGGGCAAAGGTGGGTGACATGGTGAAGATCACCTTTGCGGATGTCACAGAGGAATATCTGGTGACCGGTCTGAATCAGCGGATGCAGCAGATGGGCCGGACCATGATCCTTACGGAGGAAGGCGGAAAGAAGCTCCTGCCGGCAACACCGCGGTACAATTATGATGTATATGCGGATAAGGATATGGACTTCGAAACGCTGAAGGATCGGGTAATGAAGGCAGTGGATGGGAAGACGGAGCATATGGCATTCAGCGATATGGGAAAATGGGTGAATGAATCAATGGGCAGTATCATGGATGCCATGAGCATTATCTGTCTGGTATTCTCCGTAGTAACGCTGCTGATCGTGATCTTCGTGGAAGCTCTGGTGATCCGGGCAAAAATGGTCCGCGAATGGCGGGGCATGGGAATCAGCAAGGCTATGGGCATGACTTCAGGCGGTCTCATCACCCAGATCATGCTATCCAATATCCCGGCGATCCTGGGGGGCGTTCTGCTGGGAAGTCTGCTGGCACGATGGGTCGGGATCTGGGGCTGCAAGGCACTGCTCTCAATGTTCGGAATACGGAAGATGACCTTTGATATTTCCTTCTTCTATGTGATTATCACGGCAGTCAGCATCATCCTTGTGGCACTGATCACCTCCGGACTTCTGGGCCGGAAGGTAAGAAAGCTTAATCCCGTAGAGATGATCACGGAAGAATAATGATGGATCGAACGCATTTTAATCCTGAATGAGAAATTCAAACAGAGTAGAACTCCGATCTTCAAATTAAGATTTGGGGTTCTATTCTGTTTCTTTTTTGTTTGTGATTTGCTAAAATGGTTTGTAACTATTCAGCACCACGGCTCCGGATGCTGAATAATTGCAATGATTTTCATGCTATCAAGTTAAAGCGGGGGGATGAATCATGCATTATCAATGTCTCATCGTGGATGATGAGGTGGAATTATCGAAAATGACGGCGGAGTATTTCCGTATGTTTGATATCAGCACGGCCTATGTAGATTCTGCTGAGGCTTGCTATCAATTTCTTAAGGAAAATGAAGTGGATCTGATCCTTCTGGATATCAATCTGGGGGAGGGCTCGGGCTTTGATGTATGTAAGAGAGTGAGGGAGGAACTTCAGATCCCAATTCTCTTTATCAGCGCAAGGCAGGGAGATGATGATGTACTGATCGCTCTTTCCATCGGTGGAGATGATTACATCCGGAAGCCCTACAGCATGTCCATTCTCCTTGCGAAGGTTAAAGTGAACCTGAAGCGGATCGAACAGTTAAGGCAGGCATCGATGGGCGGAGCCGCAGCATATAACGGGACCCAACAGGAAATGAGTAATAAAATGGCTTATGGGGAAAGGGCTGACGGTGCATCCGAAAAGGAGGTGGAGTTTTCTCTGGAGCCGGGTACCATGTCGGTTTGCCGGAAGGGGGAGCGGATCAGTCTGAAGGCCAAGGAATATGCTCTTCTGGATTGTCTGTATCGTCACAGGAATACCATTGTGACCAAGGATCAGCTGTTTAGTGAAGTGTGGGGCGATACATTTTACAGTGACGGAACATTGAATGTACATATCAGGAAGCTCCGTGAGAAGCTGGAAGAGGATCCGAATGAGCCGAAGCTGATCCGTACTGTTTGGGGTACGGGATATATCCTGGAAATGCAGGACGAAGCGATGGAGTAAAGTCAGATGAAAATGTTTAAGATCGTGATGATCCTGTTTACTGTTCTGATGCTGGCCGGGGGTGCAGTGTTCCTTCTCGTTGTGCTAAACAGCAGTGAGAAGCAGGTGGATGTGGCTTTCTATAATGATCAGATCCACGAACTGAGCCGGGACTATAGTGCCGGAATGGGTGAACGGGAACTGGAAGAAAAGTACGGATGTAAGATCATCATTTCAGGAAATGCACTGACGCAGGAGCTTCTGGAACAGATCCGTAACCGGGCTGTCATTTTTGATCTCACGGAAGAGGAGGATGGTGAGATCAGGGTGATCGGTAAGGTGGCCTGGGAAGAAAAGGAAGATGCCGGTGAAGCAGCCAGACGATCGGTGCTACGGTTCGGGATCATCCTGTGGGCAGCCATTCTGGCAGGGGTATGGATCCTGGCGCTGCTGGTTCAGTTTTTCCTGATCCGGCCAATCCTGGAGATGCGGCATTTCTCAGAAGAGATCGCCAAGGGGAATCTGGATATACAGCTTCCGGTGCATAAGCATAATCTCTTTGGTAATTTCACCGAGAGCTTTGACATCATGCGGGAGGAGCTGAAGGCATCGAAGGAAAGGGAGCTTAAGGCAGAGAAGGCCCGGAAGGAAATGGTGGCGGACCTGAGTCATGATATTAAGACTCCGGTGGCAACCATCCAGAGTACCTGCGAGGTTCTGGAAGTAAAACATCGACGGAAGCTGGAGGAGCTGCTGGTTTCTTCTGAAGAGCAAGAAAACAGTCCTGAGGGGAACAGATCTCAAGAGCATACGATGTGTCACCCCGAAACAAGTGAAGAAAAAGTCCGGAAAGCAGTGGAGGACGAGAAGGATATCCTTGAGAAAACCGCGCTCATTGCGTCCAAGGTCGAGGTGATCAACCGTCTGATGACCAGTATTTTCCACACCACGTTGGAGGAACTGGATCATTTGGATATTACGGTAAAGGAAGAAAGCACGCTGATCCTCCGGGAATATCTCCGGAAGATGAATCAGTATCATGATATCGTAACGGAGAATGAGATTCCCGAGCTGCTGATCTATATGGATAAGCAGCGGACAGAACAGGTTTTGGATAATATTATTGGGAATTCCGTGAAATATGCAGGTACCCGGATCTGTATCTCATTTGCTGAAATTCCAAAAGATACGGAAGGAAACAAATTCGTCCGTATCCGTATCCGTGATAACGGCCCCGGCGTTCCCGAGGATGAGCTGAGCCTCATCACCGAGAAGTATTATCGTGGAAAGAATGCGAAGGAACAGGACGGCTACGGCCTGGGACTTTATCTGGTAAAAAACTATATGGAGAAACAGGGCGGTGGGATGGAATGCTATAACGATGACGGATTTGTAGTGGAACTGTATTTCCGTATTGTATAGGTTCCGAAATGCCATCAGGCATTTCGAGAACCGTACGCACCCTGCTCCGAAGGAGCAGCCCGAACGAAGTGAGGGTTTGT
>ONWK01000023.1 GCA_900321505.1 uncultured Eubacteriales bacterium | reverse complement strand
TGGAAATCCTTCATCCAGAAACAGTCAAAATGGAATACTCTGAGGGGAATGCCTCTTTCCAGCATTCCGTCGATGAATGACATAACCGTTGCTTCATCATAATTTGTCGTAAATGATGTGGACAGCCAGAGACCGAAGGTCCATGCAGGCGGAAGCGCCGGCTTTCCGGTGATGTCGGTATAACGGCGCAGTACATCCGTCATTTCCGGACCGTCAATGAAGAAATAATCCAGCTCCTCACCGGGCACCGTAAAGCCCACCTTATTTACGATCTCGGAGCATACCTCAAATGATACCTTATCCGGGCTGTTTACAAAGATACCGTAGCCCTTGTTTGAAACATAGAACGGAATATTCTTATAGCCGAGATCCGTGGCTGTACCGCCGTCTTCATTCCAGATCTCAACCGTCTGTCCGTTTCTGATAAACGAGGTGAACTTCTCGCCAAAGCCGTAGAAAAGCTCGCCCACTCCGCAGGTCAGCTGCTGACGCATATACATATCGTCATCGCTGCTCTTTACATAGGCTTCACCCTTCCAGTTTGTCCTTACATATGCAAGATCTCTGCCGCTGCTCTTTGAGATCACCTTACCGTCACGGATATACTCCATGGAAAACCAGTCCTTGCGGATCCTGAGGGATATTCCTCCGCTGGTCACAGTGATGGTATCCTCAGCATTCTCAACCTTCATGGCAGATGAGGTCTCATCCAGATTCAGCTCAAACTCCGGAGCATCCTTCAGCGCTCCCTTGTAATGATAAGTCTTTACTCTGATCACGCCTTCAGCGGGTGAGGATATCTCAAGTGTGAGATTTGCCCCTCCCAGAGTATCGCCGCGATGCGCAACCTTATGTGTGGGAGTGACAAGCTTAACATAGCCGGCCTTCTCCTCGGTAAAATACACTTCTGCAGGGGAGAACACTGCTACCCCTTCCTTCTGTATCCAACATCCGTTACTGAATTTCATTTCCTTCCTCCTGATCCCCTGATCTGCGGTTCAATACTGAAGACAGTATTTACCATAATTGAAAGTGCCTTTATTCTGCGGGATTTCCGGCAGAACTTCAACCTTATAATTTCTAACACAAATACCGCAGATTTTTTTATACCCTGCCGGTAAAAACTATGGTAAAATGCATCTATGGCCTCGCGGCAGCGAGGGCATGAGTCCTGAGCGAAGCGAAGGAGAGTTTCATTACCTTTAAATCACCGGAGAAAAAAGCATGCTGTTTTACATTTATCTTTTTACCAGCCTTATCGGCAGCGGATTCTGGGTATGGCAGACCGGGGTGACAAATCCCTTCGCCATAATCGGGCTCTTCCTGCTGTTCTTTGTAATACTTTATCTGTTATGCTTCCTGCTGCATCTTCTGGTCTTTGCCATTGGAGGCTTTACGATCAATACGGAGAAGCTGCCGAAGGATATCCATACCTTCTACCGCTGGTACGGCTTTGAGTCACTTATAGTTTTTTGGAAATCTCTGCGGATAAGCATACATATACATGGTATGGAAAAGATGCCGGAGAAAGGGACTCCCTTCTTTCTGGTCGGAAATCACCGGAGCATTATCGATCCCATGATAGGCCTTGTATATTTCAAGCCCTGGGATCTGGCCTATGTATCAAAGCAGGAGAATCTGGTGATTCCCTTCGTCGGACGCTATATCGCTGCCGTCGGCTGTCTCCCCCTTGACCGTGAAAATCCCAAGAATGCCATAAAGGCAATAAAAAAAGCCGGAGAGAATATCCGTTCCGGCTATGCAAACTACGGAATCTATCCCGAAGGCGGCGAGAATAAAACTCACGATCCGGTGCTTCCCTTCAAAAGCGGAGCCTTTAAGATCGCAAAGGATGCAGGCTGTCCCATCATACTTTCCGCAACCCGGGGTTCGGACCATCTATTCCGAAGAGCCTTTACCCTGAGGAAGATACATATTCATGTGGATATACTCGGAATCATACCGGAGGAAGAGGTAAAGGCAAAGAAAACCCAGGAGCTGTCAGATATGTCAGAGGAGATAATCGGTACCTTCCTTACGGAGCATCCGGCTGACGCCTACCTCGACAGAGCCGGCAATGTAAAAAAGATGTATTAATGCTTGAACTGAGGCTGAAAATCTGCTACACTGTTCAAGCTGACATCCGGAGTCGTATCGAAGTGGTCATAACGGGGCTGACTCGAAATCAGTTTGCCGGGCAACCGGCACGAGGGTTCGAATCCCTCCGACTCC
>ONWK01000144.1 GCA_900321505.1 uncultured Eubacteriales bacterium | reverse complement strand
TTTCTCAAAAGACTCCCGAATTTCACGGTTAAGAGCGCGTTGAACCGTATAGTAGTTTCCCTCCGTGCACTCGGCAGTAATGTAAAGACAGTTGTAAATCTGATCGGTTCTACAACAACCGAAAAAGGATTATCTGTCATCTGCCGAATTGATGAAAACCACTATGAACGGGGTAAAAAAATCACGGAGGAGCAGAAAGAAAATCTCAACATTGAATTTACCGGACCGAATGAAAAATGGAATTATATCATTCGGCCAAATGTATGATTAATTTTGTGACAGTTCCTTACTGATTACTTTTATTGAGTTTGCATTGGATCACCTTGAGATCGAAGAGATATGAAAAAACGTACTCATCATATTACAACAGGGAAGCCCATTCCACTTATTTGATCGCGCCAGTACAAGCATTGGATGGAGCTTCCCTGTCTTTTTTCAGATTATAATTGGACTTAATGCAAATTGCAGGCAGAATTCAGCAATAGTTGTCGTCGATATACTTCTTGCGTGGAGAGTCGTTAGAATGAATTGAACAATAATCGGCACCTGCGCCTGTGGCCTCAGTGAGCTGATCCTCAGAAAGTGACTTCTTCACGTGCTGGCAAAGATTAATTATGTATCCCGACGGAGATACAAGATATGCATATTTGCTGCTCGCGGTTGTGCTGGGTGCAAAGCCTCTGGCCTGCCTGAAACCCTTTGACATAAAGAATTCATAGGCCTCTTCGTAATTATCAACATTGATCCTGATCGCTGTATATGTCTGCGGGATAACAGGAACCTCGACAACATCGACATGGAAGCCACTGGCATCTTTCATACGGTGAGCAGAAAACTCCACATCAACATTTTCCGCCTTATTGTGTGTCTGCTCAAATCCAAGTTCTTCAAAGAGCTTAATAATCGGTGCAGGTTCCTTTGTTATGATAGCCGGGTTAAATTATGTGATCTTCATAAATAGTCCCTTTCCTTTCTGTTGTTCGTTTTCTTAAATCAGCGATTCAAGCGCCCGTGAAACAATGTTTTGACTGACATGAATCCCGAATTGTACCAGCTCCCCGGCAATTTTCCGAAGACTCCATGTTGTCCAACGCAATGGCTTTTCGGGATTGCCATATGTATCTCCATTCTGTGTGATGATCTCCTCGATCTTTTCATACAGGAGAGGGTTCTTCTCAAGTGCAGTCTTTCGTCCAGCACCTGGTCTACGAATTCGGGAAGCTTCCGCAGCATTGGAACCTGCCTCTGCGTCCTCCGACATCTTCACTGCTGTTTACCCAGGACTATCCGGCAGGCAGTATGTTCCTATTTCTTCGCAAAGCCTACATGATTGGCAGCAACCCAACCCTTTATCGGTGAAGTGATTCTGGCCCAGTTTCTGCCCCCGGCTTTTTTGATTTCCCCGGTAGCATAAACAACTGTATAATTAGGCAGAGATGTGATTCTCTTCCCATTTGGAGCATCTCTGACAACTGAATTATCTGATGTACCTGTATCGATGACCCGGTTGGTGCCGCCTTCACTTGATTCAGAGCTGCTGCTCTCACTGCTGCTCAGGACATCTTCCCGCATGTATCCTTCCACATAGTATTTATTATTATAGCGCCAAAGAACCCTGTACCATGTGAAATCGTCACTCTCAATGGAGGATGAAAGTACAGTTACTTTACTCTTATACGGAAGAGTATCAAACGCCCCTGAACGTTGGTTGGAACTGGAGATATAAGGCCGAACTCTGATCCTCCCGCCATTTGTTGGATTAACAATCATAGCTTTGCCGTTGGGAGTTGCTCTTGTAAAGCCCGAAGCCGGGACGTAGCTCCGTTCTCCCCTGAAGCTTACATCATAATAGGAGCCCGACTGTCCATACACGCCAATAACAGCGCCATTATAAATACTCCCAAGAACAGAGCTGCCGGATTTGGGATACAGAAATACCGAAACAGTCGTATTTGCTCTGGCGTAAAAATCAGGACTGTCTGTAACGTTGTAATCATAAGCGGACTGATCGCCAAGCTTTTCAGCCGGATGATCATTGTCCAGCAAATGAGCAGCGAGAACATAGCCCGTTTTGGACTTGTATTTCACTTTATACAGGCTATTGTTCTTTAACCGGCTGTTTATAACAGTTACTTTCGCGCCTTTCGGGATTGTTGCAATCACCTTTTTCTTTGCTGTCGTTTTATACAGCTTCGTCTTTTTAACTGTCTTACTGCTGTAGGATATAGACAGTACCTCATTCGGCATCGAATCAGCAGCTGCCATAGATGAACAGGCAAAAACCGCAAGAAGCGATGCTGCTAATATGATCACAAGTTTTACAAGTTGAGTTTTGAATTTTTCCTTCATTTGCTTTTCTTTCATATGCTGCCTCCTTATCATTTAACGATGATCTTTGATGTTACGGACTTCTCCGCGATATCCTTATTCCGCCTTTTTAAGCACAATTGTTGTGTCTGATGCCTTTAAATCTGTTTTGAAGGTTTCTTCCACATCTTCGAATCCATCCGGCATCTCCGGAATGTGGATTTCGTAAGACTTCTCTTGGGACACCTCAAACGCAGCACAGCCGAGTTCATCTGTCTCGCCCATCCTGCAGGCTGTCTCATCGCAGAATTGCACGGCCACTTCCTCCACAGGATTGCCTTCCTCATCCTTCACGAAAACCCTGTATCTGTAGCTTCCGGCTTCTTCGGCCTCTGCTTCTGAAGTGGCGGTGCCGTTCGGCAGTGCACCGAGCGTAGTTTCTTCTTTCTCAACATTTGCTTCTGAAATCGGTTCTGCCAGAAGCTTATCCAGTTCAGGCATAAACGTGTCGAATACAGACACGGCGCCCGTGAACGTCGGAGAAACGACGACACCCTCACTGTTCACGAAGAAGAAGGAGGGATGGCTTGAAAACGCCTTGATAGAATCCATGTCATCATTGACAAGAACATTGGGATAA
>ONWK01000298.1 GCA_900321505.1 uncultured Eubacteriales bacterium | reverse complement strand
TTTTCTTTTTTGAACGTGCAGTCATTAGTCTATAAAGGAGGTACGTTTCAGTGGCAAAGATTGAAGAGAAGCAGCCTATCGTAGCTGAGATCAAGGAAGCTATAGATGGTGCGGCAAGCATGGTCCTGGTTGATTATCGCGGACTTACCGTGGCACAGGATACAGAGCTTCGCCGGACTATGCGTAAGGAAAACCTGATCTATAAGGTATACAAGAATACGATGGTTAAGCTTGCGATCGAGGGCACAGAGTTCAGCGAGCTTGAAAAGGATCTTGAAGGTCCGACAGCAGTTGTTATTTCCAAGGAAGATGCAACTGCAGCTGCAAGAGTCATCGCGGATTTTGCAAAAGATGCAAAGATCACAAAGTCTCTGGCGCTCAAGTCTGGTATCGTAGAAGGCAAATACTACGATCAGGAGGGTATCAAGGTTATCGCAACCATCCCGTCAAGAGAAGTACTGCTTTCACGACTTCTCGGTTCTCTGCAGTCTCCGATCAGCAACCTGGCTCGGGTACTGAACCAGTTGTCAGAGAAGAAGGCAGAGGCGTAAGGCGTATAACAGAACGCCGCATTTCCGGTGGATGCCGGAGAACATTTAATTATCGAATAAAAATCTATGGAGGATTAAAAAATGACGATCGAAGAATTTGTAGCAGAGATTGACAAGCTCTCCGTTCTGGAGCTTAATGAGCTGGTAAAGGCTATCGAAGAGAAGTATGGCGTATCTGCAGCAGCAGGCGTTGTTGTAGCAGCAGGTCCGGCAGCTGCAGCAGCTGAGGAGAAGACTGAGTTTGACGTTGAGCTTACAGAAGCCGGCGCAAACAAGATCAAGGTTATCAAGGTTGTTCGTGAGATCACCGGTCTTGGTCTTAAGGAAGCTAAGGATGCTGTTGAGAGCACACCGAAGGTACTTAAGGAAGCTGTATCCAAGGAAGAAGCTGAAAGCCTTAAGGCTAAGCTTGAAGCTGAGGGAGCAAAGGTTACTCTTAAGTAATCAAAGCTTTCATCTGAAAACAAGGTGGGGCACAGGCCCTGCCTTGTTTTACTTTATCTGAGCGGGGCAAAATACCGCCAAAAACAACACTTCATACATCTAAAATTTCTTAAAAAAGTTCTTGCCTTTTATTTCCCGTTATGTTATTATATTAAATTGTCATTATAGGCTAAAGTGGATTTCTATGCATTTTACGTAGCCTTTGTATTTTTGTGCGCAAAAAAACGGGCAGATGTCCGGACTTTTTGCTGCGGGAATACGTGACAAATAAAAAACCTAAGGGGTGAAACAGGTCCATGAAAAAGTACAGAATGCGTCCGATTCAATCCGGAAAAAGTACAAGAATGAGTTACTCCAATAAAAGGGAGGTTCTGGATATGCCGAATCTTATCGGTGTCCAGGTGAACTCGTACCAGTGGTTCCTTACAGAAGGACTTACTGAGGCGTTTCATGATATTTCCCCGATAAAGGATTTCTCGGGCAAGCTGCAGCTGGAGTTCATCTCCCACAGGCTTTGCACGGATGAGATCAAATATACCATCGAGGAGTGCAAGGAGAGGGATGCCACATATTCGGCACCGCTTCGTGTAAATGTGCGACTTCGTAATGATGAGACCGGAGAGATCAATCAGCATGAGATCTTCATGGGAGATCTGCCCCTGATGACCGAAACGGGTACCTTTGTTATCAACGGAGCTGAACGTGTTATCGTCAGCCAGCTGGTCAGGTCACCCGGCATTTACTATGCAATGGAGCACGACAAGACAGGTCTGCCTCTTTATTCATGTACAGTCATCCCCAACCGTGGTGCATGGCTTGAGTATGAGACCGATGCAAACGGCATTTTCTGGGTACGTGTGGACAGAAACCGTAAGCTGCCCATTTCCGTTATCCTTCGAAGCCTCGGCCTCGGTACTAATGAAGAGATCCTTGAAATGTTCGGCGATGAGCCCAAGCTCCTTGCCAGCTTTGAAAAGGACCCCTCCAGAAATTACGAGGAGGGTCTTCTTGAGCTTTATAAAAAGATGCGTCCCGGCGAGCCGCTGGCGGTTGAAAGCGCCGAGGCCATGATCAACGGTATGTTCTTCGATGCAAGAAGATATGATCTGGCAAAAGTGGGACGTTATAAATTCAATAAGAAGCTTGCGCTTGCAAACAGAGCCAAGGGCTTTATCCTGGCAGAGGATGTTATCGATCCTACCACAGGTGAAGTGCTCTTTGCACAGGGCGAGATCATGTCACGTGAGGCCGGAAAGGTTATCCAGGATGCGGCTGTACCCTACATACTTGTACAGACCGAAGAGAGAAATGTTAAGATCCTTTCCAATCTTATGGTTGATATACGCCCCTGGATCAGTGACCGTCTCGGCGATATCGATCCCGAAGAGCTTGGTATCACAGAGAGCGTATACTATCCCGTGCTTGCCGAACTGCTTGAGCAGTATGACGGAGATGAGCTTAAGGAGGCTATAAAGAACAGCATTCCCGAGCTTATACCGAAGCATATTACAAAGGAAGATATCTTTGCTTCCATTAATTACAATATGCATCTTGAGTACGGCATCGGCAATTCCGATGATATCGATCATCTGGGCAACCGTCGTATCCGTTCTGTAGGTGAACTGCTGCAGAACCAGTATCGTATCGGTATTTCCCGTCTTGAGCGTGTTGTAAAGGAGAGAATGCAGACTCAGGATATCGAGACCATTACTCCTCAGTCACTGATCAATATTAAGCCTGTGACTTCAGCCGTTAAGGAGTTCTTCGGATCCTCCCAGCTGTCACAGTTCATGGATCAGAACAACCCGCTGTCAGAGCTGACACATAAGCGCCGTCTTTCGGCACTGGGTCCCGGCGGTCTTTCCAGAGACCGTGCCGGCGTTGAGGTGCGAGACGTCCACTATACACATTACGGAAGAATGTGCCCGATAGAGACCCCTGAAGGACCGAACATCGGTCTGATCAACTCCCTGGCTACATTTGCAAGGATAAATGAGTACGGTTTCGTTGAGGCTCCTTACCGTAAGGTTGACAAAACCACCAATCCTGATAATCCGGTCGTAACGGATGAAGTTGTTTATATGACGGCGGATGAAGAGGATAATTATATTGTGGCCCAGGCTTCCGAAGCGCTGGATGAAGAAGGCCATTTCGAAAGAAATAACGTTGCAGGACGTTTCCGTGATCAGACCTCCGAATTCCCGAGAGGTTCTGTGGATTACATGGACGTGTCTCCGCGTATGGTATTCTCGGTAGCTACATCCATGGTTCCCTTCCTGCAGAACGATGATACGACCCGTGCGCTGATGGGATCCAACATGCAGCGTCAGGCAGTGCCGCTCCTCAAGACAGATTCGCCTGTAGTCGGAACCGGAATGGAATCCAAGACGGCTATCGACTCCGGAGTATGTATCCTGGCTAGAAGAGCAGGTACTGTTGAAATATCTTCCAGTGAGAAGATCGTTATCCGTACGGATGACGGACAGCTGGATGAATACCATGTTATCAAGTTTGCCCGCAGCAACCAGGGTAACTGCATGAACCAGCGCCCCATAGTAAACCGCGGCGACAGGGTTGAGGAAGGCGAGGTGATCGCTGACGGTGCATCCACCTATAACGGTGAGATCGCGCTGGGCAAGAACCCCCTCATCGGCTTCATGACATGGGAAGGCTACAACTACGAGGATGCTGTCCTCCTTTCAGAGCGTCTGGTAAAGGAGGATGTATATACATCAGTTCATATCGAGGAATATGAGGCAGAAGCAAGAGATACCAAGCTCGGACCTGAAGAGATCACACGTGATCTGGCAGGCCTCGGAGCTGAAGCTCTTA
>ONWK01000164.1 GCA_900321505.1 uncultured Eubacteriales bacterium | reverse complement strand
GGCAGATAAAAGCCCTTCAGCCAGACGCCCCGGGCATTTACATATGAATACAAAGGCTCCGGGGTACCGGCGCATTTGTAAACAAAGCTTTCAAAATTCAGATCCATCCAGTAATTCCGGTATGGAATGCCCGGGTAAAACTCCGGTGCATTGGGATTCATCATCAGCATCCCCACATTCTGCTTATTAACCGCCATCAGACGGATCTCGCTGTAACCTCCGTCCGCAAGTATATCAAAGGAATACAGGCTGGCCAACCCATCGATGCCTTCAATCCAGGACTGATAATCCATTTTCATTCCCTCCCCTTTTATCCCTTAGTTTTCACAGGTCATCTGACACTGTCTTTTTTCTGAAAAACGTAAGTATTCCGTACCCCACTACAAATATATCACATTATTTCTGATTTTGCCATTTCTTCATGATACCCGGACATGCTATAATAGCTATGGCCTCGCGCAGCGAGGGCATGAGTCCTGAGCGCAGCGAAGGATACCCGCTGCGAACAAAGTGAGCAGCGGACGCGGATGCCTTCGGCATCCGGGCATGATCTTGCAAAGCAAGATCATGGTACAATAGCTATGGCCTCGCGCAGCGAAGGCATCATATTATATTCAGCGAGGAGGAGCAGAATGAAGAAGTTTCAGATGCTGATCAATCCGCGTGATAAGCGGGGTGTTATACAGCCGGAGATCTACGGTCATTTTTCCGAGCATCTCGGCCGGTGTATTTACGGCGGGATCTATGTAGGCGAGGATTCCGAAATCCCGAACGTACGCGGGATCCGTACGGATATAGTGGAAGCCTTCAAAAAGATCAGGGTCCCGGTGCTCCGCTGGCCCGGCGGATGCTTTGCAGACGAGTATCACTGGAAGGACGGGATCGGTCCGAAGAAGAACCGCAAGCACATGGTAAACACTAACTGGGGAGGCGTTACGGAGGATAATTCCTTCGGAACCCATGAATTCCTGGATCTCTGCGAGCAGGTTGGCTGTGAACCGTATATAGCCGGTAATCTGGGAAGCGGAACGGTGGAAGAGCTATCACAGTGGGTGGAATATATGACCTTCGACGGTGTATCTCCCATGGCAGATCTCAGACGCAGCAACGGCCGCGAGAAACCGTGGAAAGTAAAATATCTGGGCATCGGAAATGAGAACTGGGGCTGCGGCGGAAATATGTGTCCTCAGTTCTATGCCAATGAATACAAGCGTTATCAGTCCTTCTGCCATGACTTCAGCGGCAACAGGCTCTTCAAAATCGCCTGCGGACCCAGCGGCGGAGATTATAACTGGACGGAAACCCTGATGAATGCGCTGAAGCCGCAGCATGTTCAGGGGATCTCCCTGCATTACTATACGATTCCCCACGACTGGGATCATAAGGGGAGTGCGGTGCATTTCACGGAAGATGATTACTATGAAACTCTGGCCAAAACCCTGCCCATAGATGAGGTGATCACGCGGCACTGTGAGATCATGAACCGTTACGACCCGGAGAAAAAGATCGCTCTTTTTGTGGATGAGTGGGGATGCTGGTATGATGTGGAGGAGGGAACAAACCCCGGCTTCCTGTATCAGCAGAACACCATGCGGGACGCTGTGGTTGCGGCTATGTATCTTAATATCTTTAACCGTCACTGTGACCGCGTCCGTATGGCAAATATTGCACAGGTTGTAAATGTGCTTCAGGCCGTGATACTTACCGAAGGCGAAAAGCTGGTGAAGACGCCGACCTATCATGTCTTCGACCTTTTCAAGGAGCATCAGGGAGCTGAGCTGGTTTATGCGCATCTTGAAAATGTAACCATGCCGGAGAAAGACCTGCCTATGCTGACTTACTCGGCCTCTCTTCAGAGTGACCGGGTGATCTGTACCATTTCCAACTGTTCACTTAGGGAAGAGGCGGAAATCTGCTTTGAAGTAGCCGGTCAGAAAACGGAGAAATGCAGTGCGGAGATCCTCACGGGAGAAGTGCATGATCATAACGACTTTGATCATCCCGATAAAGTAATGCTGCGTGAGCTTTCTGTATCGGAAGAGAGCGGAAAAGCCAGGATAGTTCTCCCGCCATGCTCTGTGGCAAGGGTGATAATGTCCGTAAAATAATAAAGCTGAGCAATCAAAAATGGGAGCGGTTCCGGACCATGCCGGGAACCGCCCCCATTTTTCAACATGATATTCTAATATGGATCCATCCCATCCGGAATTTCTTCCATGGGATCTGCAGTTAAAGGCTCACCATCCGGTGTTTCAGCTGCATCAACACTTTCCGGTCCGCCGAAATTCACATCTGCAAGTCTGGGATCGGGGCCTACGCCTGTATAAGGCTCATCCGGGAACTCCGGGATATCCGAAACCACACCGGTATCTTCCGTTACTTCCTTTTCGGCTGAAGTATCTTTTTCGCCGGAATTTCCGGTGTCTGCCTCCTCCTTATTGCCGTTTTCCGTACTCTTACCGGTATTATTTCCTGAATTGCTGTTGCTGCCCGAATTGTTTCCTGAATTCTTTTCGGTAGCTGCCTCAGTCGTATCGTTCTTCTTTTCTGTCGAAGCACTGCTGTCCTCTGTGCCTTCCTCGGAAGCCTCTGTCACTTCTTCGGATGAAGCTGCACTGCTGCTTTGTTCTGTTGTTGCATCTGTCTTGTTTCCGCATGCCGTTAATGCAAGCACCAGAGTAAGGCTTAATGCCACGCAGATCTTCCTTGTTTTTGTAATGATACTTTTTTTCATTAAAATCATCCCCTTTGTTTAATATCATGAGGATTTTACCACATTTTTTTTATTTGTCAAAATAAATCTTCGTGAATTCGTATTGTTACAGTATATCTATATACTCTCCGTTCAGCGCTTTATTCATGCTCCTCACCGCACAGAACTTGCCGCACATGGAGCAGCGGTCGTCTTCCTCGGAGGCGCGGCTGCTGCGTATTGCCTTTGCGGTCTCCGGATCCATGGCACATTCCCACTGTGCCTCCCAGTCGAGATTACGCCTTGCGTCAGCCATGGCAAAATCCTTATCCGTCGCATGAGGGATCTTCTTTGCGATGTCTGCCGCATGTGCCGCGATCCTGGTTGCCATTATGCCCTGCTTAACATCCTCAAGATCGGGAAGCGCCAGATGCTCCGCCGGTGTCACATAGCAAAGGAATGCCGCTCCGGCAGATGCCGCGATGGCACCGCCGATGGCTGCGGTTATATGATCATAGCCAGGCGCTATATCGGTTACCACCGGTCCCAGAACATAGAAGGGCGCACCCATGCAAATGGTCTGCTGGATCTTCATATTCGCCTCGATCTGATCCATGGGCATGTGCCCCGGTCCCTCGACCATAACCTGCACATCTCTTTCCCAGGCGCGCTTTGTAAGCTCACCCAGCCGTACCAGCTCCTCTATCTGGCAGACATCACTGCCGTCGGCGATACAGCCGGGACGGCATGCATCTCCCAGGGAAATGGTAACATCATATTCCCTGCAGATCTCCAGGATCTCATCATAGTATTCATAAAAGGGGTTTTCTTCACCGGTCATGCACATCCATGCAAAGACAAGGGATCCGCCCCGGGATACTATATTCATTTTACGTTTATGCTTCTTTATCTGGTCTATGGTCCTGCGGGTTATACCGCAGTGAAGCGTAACAAAATCCACTCCGTCCTCTGCATGCAGACGGATCACGTCCAGAAAATCCTTTGCCGTAAGCGTGGCCAGATCCCGCTGATAGTGAATAACACTGTCATATACCGGCACCGTACCTATCATCGCCGGGCATTCCGACGTAAGCTTTCTGCGGAAGGGCTGTGTATCTCCGTGGGATGAAAGATCCATTATCGCCTCTGCACCCATATTTACCGCAGCCATAACCTTCTGCATCTCAACATCATAATCCCTGCAGTCACGGGATACGCCCAGATTTACATTTATCTTGGTCCGGAGCATGGAACCCACACCGTTTGCTTCAATAGCCGTATGGAGCCTGTTCGCCGGTATAGCCACCTGGCCCTTTGCCACAAGCTCTCTTATCTCTTCTTCTGTGCGGTATTCCTTCTCCGCCACCTTCTTCATTTCCGGAGTAATGATACCTTTCCGGGCAGCCTCCATCTGGGTTGCATAATCTCTCATCCTCTATTCCTCCATCGCATAACTGATCTCATCCAGCTCTGCGTGAACGAATTCTGCCCAGCTGAACTGATTCATATAATCCCCGAGATACTGATATTTCGAAGTGTTTTTCCTGGCCAGCCATTCGAAAAGATCACATTCGATCCTGTCCGATGCAATAGCCATGCTGCCCCGCTGCTTGATAATGATATCATTTGCATTCAGCTCTGTAAGCGTGTTCTGCAGATCCTGGCGAAGATTGCTGAGATAGGATGCCTTCACCTTCGGATCCCCGTCATCCTCCCACAGGCAGGCGATGATCTCGCCGTTGGTGGTCTGAACTCCCTTATTATTGATCAGAACCGCTATGATCTCCTTCGTTTTCGAATACTTGAAGGATACCGGAACTCCGTCAATAAAAAGCTCGAAATTCCCGAAGGTCTGCGCATAGACCCTCTTCTGCCTTGCCGATCCCGGAGGATTCCTCAGCTCACGCATCTCCTGAAGTATATCATCCTTATTCATCGGAAAGAGCAGACAGCCGCTGGCCCTCAGAGCCATGGCGTCATAGGCAGTACTGCGCTCCCTTGTGAGTACGATCAGATTGATATCGTGATACAGATCCTTCAGATACTGTCCCAGCAGAAGACCGTCGATCTCCGTAAGCTTTGCATCCAGAAATGCAACATCTATCTTCTTTCCTCTTGCTGCTGCCAGTGCTTTGGGACTGTCCGTAAAAGAAAGTATCTCTGCATCCGGCTGGATCGCAGTCAGTATATCCTTAAGCTCCTCCAGCAGAGCTTTATTCTTTATCACAGTAAGTATCGTCATTTTATCATTCCCCCCGTCATCCAAGGTCTGCTGCACGAAGTTTCTGATTACGTCTCTCCTCTTCAGTCATGCTCAGCGGGTTAAGTTCACCCACCAGCAGCATATTTCCGTCATTCCTGACCGAATCATGCAGTGGTCCTGCCTTAAGATCGGAAATGACCAGCGCCGCAAAGCGGTCATAATTATCCTCATCTATTACGGGAAACCGGTACTTCATCCTGTACCAGTGATCCGGATCGAAGCCCGCGGTCCCGATATACAGGCGGTCAGCGGTGGCCTCCACCTCATCCGGTCCGGCTACATTTCCCGCCTCTGCTCCGAGATCATCACAGAAGAGCATGGAATACACGCGCAGGATCTGCTCACGTATGGTAGATCTCTGTCCGTTTTTCTCGAACTCCGTATCCATTATCCTGTAATATTCCTCACGGGCAGCATTATCATGATCAAATCTGCATATTGCGTTATAAAGCTTTTTTCCTATGAGCATCTGCCGTTCTTCGTTACTCTGATCCATATTCAAGCCTCCCCTCCGATCATATATTTTTAGTCTGTTCAGCTCGTATCCTTACCTCTCCGGTACATTCCATCACCGAATCGCCGCTTATCACTTCACCCACATGGTCCGCCACTATGATATCTGATCTCGGATTCTTCACGGAATCAATGCCTCCGCGGATATCCGCCTCCACATCGGAATATTCAAATGACAGATCACAGCCCTGCATGCTGCAGTTAATGAGCTTCAGATCCTTACAGTAGCAGAGCGGCTGGGTTCCGCTGATCTCACAGTTCTCCAGGGTCAGTCCCTCCGAGAACCATCCAAGATATTCACTCCTGATCACCGAGTTCCGGACAGTTACATTCTTACTGTGCCAGAATGCATCCTTGGTATCAAGTACGCTGTCGGTGATCTCCAGATTCTCCATATACTGAAATGAATATTTCCCGTGCATCCTGACATTCCGCAGCTTGACATCCCTGCTGTCCAGGAAAAGGTATTCAGCCGTGATGTCGGAATCCTCCAGCAGTAT
>ONWK01000204.1 GCA_900321505.1 uncultured Eubacteriales bacterium | reverse complement strand
GCAGCCGGGCATAATTTATCTGCAGATCAACCCGCCGCAAACGGGTATACACGGGGTTATTGCCATGAATTATCCAGTACTCAGAGATTTAAGTGATACCATATATAACGCGATTCAAAAAAGCCGGACTCCATTTACGGATGATCTGCTGCGGATAGTAATTATTCTTGCCTCTGCACTGGTTGCCATGTCAGCCATAGAGTTTATCGTCAGAAAGGTTCTGGCGAATTCTTCAAACAGGGATGAGATCGTTCAGACAATGGGTTTTCTTTTTGTCATAATCCGCTACTCTCTGCTGCTCGTATGCGGCTACCTTGCCATCAGGGCCTGCATTTCAGAGATCACTCATATGGAAGCAAATAATATCCGCGATGTGATCCTCTGGCTGCATATGGATACGGTTACGCTTTTCGATTACAGTGTAAAGATCCTGATAAGTCTGGTGATCTTTCTTGCTTTCAATGCTTTGCAGAATAAACTCATCAAGGTCCTCAAAAGGCATCTGGAAAAACGTGATGTAAACGAACGTTTCAGCAATATTCTGATCAACATCGTAAAATACACCCTGCTGATATTTTATATCGTATCCACCTCTCTTCAGCTCATGATAACCGGCGGGGACAATATAGTGGCTCTCGCCATATATATTTATCTGTGTGTGATAATCGCTGTTCCGTTCAAGAGAATACAGGCTTCCTTTTCCGGTAAAAGCCCGGGCATGGACAAGCTTATGTCCCTTGTAAGCTGGACATCGGGAGCGATCATGCTTGTGGCCGTGGTTATCGGAATTTTCAATGGAATCTCCTATCTTCTGCATTCCGGAGGAACCGATATCACCACCTGGTTAAGCTCCCCTGAAAGAGTTCTGGAGGATCAGCTGAAGACATATTTTCTTCTGGATCAGTCCCTTACTTCGACGATCAAGGCCGAAAACGGGGTTGAGGCTAAGCTTACTGTGGAAAGTGACGGTGAGCTGAACATTATCTACCTTAACGGAAAACAGGTAGGAATAAATACTTCAGGCAGAAAGTATCAGTTCTATAATGTGGCGATCAATCAGCCGGAAATAAATGCTGTCCGGGATACACATTATGTCTATGATGATTATTGGGAAAGTGTCGGAAATCTGGAGCAGGCTGTATCCAGAACTCATTATTATTACAATAACAAAAATAATGACTGCCTGGCGATGACGGTTAATCTGTATTCAAACCGGATCGTAAATCTTACTTACTATTCGAATTACCAGTTTATCCTGCCTTATCTGAAGGCCGGGGAAGGATTGTAGTAAAAAAACTATGCTCCGTCCCCAAGTCACCCCTTGACACCTTTATCATCATGCAAAAAGAATAACCGATCCGGAGTACATGCATTCCGGACCGGTTATTCTTTTTTGTATCTGATCGGCACACCTGGGAAAACTTAAAAATCACGAATGTAAATTTTCCGTCAGAATCCCAGATCCTCTCCTACAAGGATCACATGTATTCTGTCCTTATGCCTTGAAAATCTTGTGATCAGGAACTGACAGCATATCGTATCAGGCGACTTGCAGTCCATGCAGGAGCCCGTCTTCTTACAGGGTGTCGCTATATCGAAGCGCTGTGCATTGATGGGCGCCGCCACATTTCTCGCACGTTTTATGGCACCGTCCACATCATCGCACACCTTGTTCATACCTACTATGAAAAGAACTTTGCGCGGTCCCTGTGCTATAGCCGAAACCCTGTTTGAATTTCCATCGATGTTTACCAGTATTCCATCTTCGGTAATTGCGTTACAGCTTGAGAGGAAGAAATCCGCATCATATGCCATGAGCATTGCCTTCCTTTTATCCTCATATGCATCCCTGTCGATGAAATCATAGTTTCCTTCCTTAAGCGCATCTACAAGTCCGATCTCATGCGCGCTCATTGCGCCGCCCATGGTAACGGAGCTTCCTTCAGGGATCAGGGAAAGCGCTTTCTTAAGAGCCTCCTCCTTTGTCGGTGCGTAATATCCGGTCATATTTCTTGAATTAAGACCATTTATCACCTTTTCCGAAAGAAGCTCATTTCTTTTTGCAATATTCGGATTCATGGTATTCTCCTTTCGGCCCCGGTATCTTTAGTATCTGTACTTGTTCAATGCATAGATGGCAAGTACAAAAGTAAGTCCGATAAGGACATCCGACTCTGTATCAAAAGTAAGGATGTGAGTCGGCGTAAGGTTAAGAGCCTGCCCCGGGATCAGATAGGGCTCGCTTCTTACATCTATGATCCTGAGAGCTCCGCGGTATACGGAGTATTTCCAGATATAGGCATCTCCTACTATCTCCCATGCTTCATCGTAATCAACGATATATCTTGCCATACGGGACATGGGATCTCTTGAAACCGTACCGAATTTATCCTTGCTTGCAAATTCGAAACGTGTATCCCCCAGACGGTCATACTTCTCCTGAACATATGCGCACTCGGAAATGGTATCTGCCAGGAATATCTTGATACGGTGTCCTGTAGCTATAAAGTCATCCCTTGTATAATAAACCTCTTTTCCTCTGTCATTGAAAATCTTTACGGAATCAAGTTCTTCGAGATCGTTTGCTTTGATATAAAGTTTCGGCATAGCTTTTCTCCCCAATTAATTATAGTTTTTCTAAAGATGTATAGGTATCCGGTCCTTCTCCGGCGGAGGTGTCATATAGTCATCACCGTATGATTCCCGCAGGAAAGGATCATAGTTCTCAGGGATAGGAAGCTGCATCCCCTCCAGCGTTATATACTTGATATGATCCATCAGATCCGGATCATATTCGTGCGGAAGGTTTTTAAAAAGATCGTTGTAACCTCCCAGCTTATAACCTTTTTCACTGCTCCAGAGCTGTTCGAGCCTGTCGTAGACTCTGAACTTGAAGCGCTTTGTAAAAAGCTTTCCGAAGTAATAGGTACCTGCAAGTAAAACCTTATGAAATGCACTGAAGCCTTCCAGATTAAGCTCCGTATGCATCATGCCCTGCAGCAGCCTTATCAGTAATATCTTGGTGCTTTTCTTCCATTTTGCTTTCGGACAGGGATCCATAACGAATACGTCAATGGTGGGTACTGCCTCATCACCCTTTTTAGCGGCCTTATAGTTTTCCTTTTTTACTATACGGTATACCCACAGCTTATCAAATATCCGGAAGTTACCCCTTTTTCCGGGATCGTGGAACATTCTCAGAAGCTTTATATAATTCTCGCGATCCACCATTATATCCAGATCATCATCCCACGGAATGAATCTGCCGTTTCTTACGGCTCCCAGCATGGCACCCCCGCAGAGTGTATAGCTGATCTCATTCTCCCTCATCAATGCATCAAATTCCTTCATCATCGGAAGAAGCTTCTGCTGCATTTCCGTAGTACCGTACCGGTCAGATTCCCGGATCAACTCCTGTTCCAATATACGCCCTCCTTGTTCATTATCCGTACAGCACCCATACCGAGCTGCTGCGGAGCGATAAAATCCTTAGCCGGATTATCGCCCACATATAACATTTCACGGAAAGGAAGACCCCAGCGTTCCTGCAGCATTTTATATGCCGCCGGATTTGGCTTTCTGAAGGATATCCCTCCCAGTTCATCCGTAATTATTATATCATCCCATGAAAAAATCCTGTCCAGTCCCAGCGCCTGTATCTTCTGCCTCTGACCCTCCGGACGTCCGTCGGTGATTATCCCGATACGGTGTGTCTTCCTGAGAGATACGACATATTCATATACTTCGCTGCTGAGCGTAAGTGACGGGAAATGATCCCTGTAGATCCGGACAGCCTTCATGATATCATCCTGTTCCAGACCGACTGCAGGAAAGACCGTATCAAAGGCCTTCTGCCCTTTTGTGTAAGCCTCCCACAGAAGCTCCGCCAGTCCCTCCTTATCCGGATATTCCTCCGCCACGGCATGATATCCGCTGCGGATATAATCGATCTCATTATACAGCGTATCATCGAGATCAAATATTATCCCTCTGTACCCGGGTTCAAACCGCTTCAGTTCGGGTATGCGCTGAATCTCTTCCATTGACGCTCCTTACACCTGCTTTTATCAGTCCACTCTTACCGTCTGGTCAAAACGGCTGTAGGTACTGCCGTTTAATGCAGCATCGGGTATAAATGAGAGCTGCTCTCCCCCAAGTATCCTGAGAAGGGCCGAAGCACTGTCGGCTCCTGCCAGCATGCTTATGGGAGCTCCGCCGCCGAACCTGGGATTGATCTCGATATACATATTTTTTCCGGTATCATCTTCACGAATAAGCTGAACCGTGATGGCACCGCAGGGACGGTAATCCGCTGTCAGCTTCATCATATCCTCTACCATATCCTCCTTCAGATCGATGCGGGTCTTTAATACCTCACCTGCTCTGACTGCTAGTCTTATCCTTGGAGTGATATATACAGGTTTTCCGTCATAGTCACAGAATATATCTATGGTATACTCCGTACCCTTAACAAATGGCTGGATCACGTAATCGGGCACCCGGCCTGCCAGCTCCCTTAATTCCTTCTGATCCGAAGCCTTATAGGCAAATATGCTTGAGCTTCCGTCCTTGGGCTTGATAAAGGCCGGAAAACCGCCATTATATTCATCCACGTTATCCACCGGATCCGGACTGTACAGCCCCACCGAATGGAAATACTCCGCCGTAAAACGTTTATCCCTGCATACGGCTATCTTTTCCGGTGCACTGATAAATGCCTTTGTCCCGATCTCCTCAAAGCGTTCCTTATTCTCAGAAAGGATCATGAGGTCCGTATCTATAGTCGGAATGAGCGCATCCATCTTTTCTTTGGAACAGACATCCAGAAGAAAAGGAATATATGCCTCATCTCTTATGGCGGGAACCTTTATAAAATGATCGCAGAACTGCAGCGCAGGCGCAGTTTCATCCATATCCGCGCCATATATCTCAAGCTCCATCGAAAGCGCGTCCGCAGCACGCCTGAAGGCCTGCATAAGCTCAACCCGTCTCCCGACACTTGTAAAAATGATCTTCATAACTGCTTTTTCCTTTTAATTACCGGACAGATATTCACGGTATGATTTTTTTGTATCCACGATAAGTCCGGGATAATCCAGCTCATTTTTCTGTTTTTCAACCGGAGGAGGCGTCATAAAATCCTTGCCGTAACGCTTAGCCAGATATTTTTCCGGTTCCGTGGGAACATTCAGCATATGCCCCTCAAAAGGCATCCTCTTCGGCTCGCCGAACCATTCCTTCGGATAGGTGATGGCACTGCAGAGAGTCACATCCAGTCCGTAATAGTCCAGGATCTCCTTCCCCTTCACCCGCGCCAGCTGGTGAAGTATCTTATGCATCTTCTTCTCTCCGCGTTTTCCGGGATACAGCTTCTGGATGACCCTGGTTATCTTCTCCTCCATTCCGCCGCTCCATACCGGATTATTTCCGATGGCAAGTGCTCTGTAAATATGGGAACGCCAGATATTTATGAGCAGTCCGACCTTTGTACGGGGCGCTTCATAGAAGGGATAAATATCCATCCCGATGCCCTGGTTGAATTTCATCTTTTCATAACCGGGCCAGATCAGCGCAGTTTCGGAATCCCTGATCTTGAAGGCTATGGAGCCGTATTCCGGATCCGTCTTCTTGCACTGGACAAAGTATCTGTCGCCGAATTCCTTCTGATATCTGATCAGCTTATATGCATCCCTGACCGGCATCAGCACATCGAGATCATGATCCCATGGAATAAATCCCTTATGCCTTACCGCGCCGATGCAGCTTCCGAAGGCCAGATAATACCGTAAACCATGCCTTGCGCATACCTCATCCAGCTTCAGCGCCATATCAAGATAGATCTTCTTTATTTCTTCCTGATCATACATTTATCCACATCTCCCGGTTCTAATAAAAATCTCCCTAATCATAGCATATGATGTAAAAAACATCAACAAATCATAAAGAAAATGGTATGTTCAATATCAAAAATCCCCCATCGGGATAAACCTTCAGGGGGATCTTTTTATCTATAGTCAGATAAGACCTATATCTTAGCTCTCCTCAGCGATCGCTGCCTGAGCTGCTGCAAGACGTGCAACAGGTACACGGAAGGGTGAGCAGGATACATAATCAAGACCGATCTTATGGCAGAACTCAACGGATGAAGGATCTCCACCGTGCTCGCCGCAGATACCTACGTGAAGCTTCGGATTAACCGGCTTGCCAAGCTTGATAGCCATTTCCATCAGCTTGCCAACACCTGTCTGATCCAGCTTAGCGAAGGGATCATTCTCGAAGATCTTGGTGTCATAGTATGCTTCCAGGAACTTGCCTGCATCATCACGTGAGAAACCGAAGGTCATCTGTGTAAGGTCG
>ONWK01000094.1 GCA_900321505.1 uncultured Eubacteriales bacterium | reverse complement strand
GAAGACGAGGGGCGTTATTTCCCATCGGATGACCCGCAGCAGCCATGCTCGCAATACTTGATCATAGAGGGGGACCCTTATTTTGAACCTAACGGAGTTCATTTTCCCTGGGGCATTTACCGTTTCGGCCCATTTTACTATGCCAGATATTTAGCCGTACCGTGATACTGGTTATATGATGTGAAAAAGAGAGTGGGAAATAATAAGGGGAAGGGCATTGGATAGAAATCCATCAAAAACATCAAATTGAGAAGCAGGATCAAGGGAAGTAACTCAACTTCCTTATTATCATTTTTATGTGGAACTGCCTAAGGCGGAAGGCGATGCATGGAAGAGCGGATTGAAAATGTATGGCGTATATTATGTGCCAGCGATACAGGACAAATACATTTCAAATTATCCAGCTTATGAAGGGGAGTTTTAATAATTCTGTGTAATCATAGATAGTTTACATTTGTTCGTATAGGTGTATGATATAAATAAGATACTATTTGGAGACACCTTTAACAAGCTTGATGGAAAGAGATAAAGAGGTAGACTGAAGATGAATAGATTTATAATCATTCTACTGGCAACAGTACTGGTGCTCGTCAGCGGATGTGGAGCACCGGCCGAAGAAAAGGAAGATCTTGACACAACCAATGAAACCCTTCAGGGGAATTATATCCGTTCGGTAGAATTAACAGAAGAGGAGTGGGCTCTTGCGGAACTGGTTTCCGCCGGTATACAGGATTACGGTGTTTTTGATTATCATTTTGATGAATCTTATACGAATATTGTTTTTAAAGTGGATGTTTACCGTGAAGGGAAGCTTGCAGAGACAGGCACTATCATGAACACAGAGTTTTATGAGAAAGAACGGGACGGCAAGATCGCTGTATTGGTAAACGATACTGATATATGGGTAAATCTGGAATCCAATGGAAATTATGAATCCAATCATCGGGATTGTCCGGATTTGCAGCTGGAAAATGATCAGAATGGCGGCAAAGTGCTGGAATTCAGGGAAGGAGAACTTGATGATGAAGGCCGAGTCGTTTTGTGCACGGTAGGATTATATCAACAGGAACCGGAGGATGGTGTTATGCAGAAAGAGCCCGTTCTGGAGAATACCGAAAGATATGAAAGATTTATTGTGATCTATGCAGAGGCGATTGAATAGTATAATAGGTTAAGGCATAGCAAAGGCGAATTAGTACAGAAGAGGGTGTCCTAAAAGATATTGACTGTTTTGGGACACTTTTATTATTATAATCAGATTAAGGCCTTGGCGGTCTAGCCATATGAGGTCGACTCTTGACAAGAAACTGTAATTCTTTTGTAATAGAATACATATTGATTAAGGGGGGTAGAGTGGTATAATAAGTCTAGAAATATAGTATATACTTCAAAAAAAGATATGCTGTAATCAAAAGACACTATTGTAGTATGACAAGGAGGATTGGGAAAATGAGAAAATGGTTATTAAGCGCTGTAATTATCGGATTACTGGTGTCGCTGCCGGCGATGTGTTTTGCGGCAAATGATACAGGCCTGAAAGATCTGAAGGGCCACTGGTCCGAAGCACAGGTAACGAAGGCGGTCAAGACCGGTTGGGTCAATGGCTATCCGGACAAGACCTTTAAACCGGAAGGGACCATTACCCGGGCAGAGTTCACGAAAATGGCCCTGGCGGCGGACCGGCTGATCCCGGGAAGCGAAAATGCGGCATTATATGAGAACGATGGATATCAGTACGGAAGAAACTACAAAAGAGATGCATTTGGCAATTACCGGGAAGACTATGAGTATCCCGAGGGGTACTTTTATGAGAAGACGCAGGAACCTTTTACGGATATGGACAAACACTGGCTGACGAAACAGGGATGGACGAGAATTGCCCTGAACTACGGAATGCTGGTAAGCGAAGACTATGCGCATTCCGGGTACAAATTCAATCCGGACAAGCCCATCACCCGTTACGAAATGGCCATCATCATGGACCGGATGCTGGGACTGGTCAATCCGGCCACTGAGAATCATAAAGACGAGAATACCGGATTTACGGATGATGAAAACATGAAGGACTGGCAGAGGGGCTATGTGATTGAGGCCTATCAGGCCGGTGTGCTGCAGGGATATCCGGATGGATCCTTCCATGGAGAGCGGACGGCGACCCGGGCTGAGGCTGTGACCATGGTTCAGAATGCCCTGGATTACATGGAAGAAGGGTTGGACAAAGAGATTACCGTAAAGACTTGCATAAAAAACCTGCCTCGTCCATACAACGATTGGGACAAACCCGTGGAAAATGCCTTGGCGCAAGTGATTGACGGGAAGGTTTATGTGCCTTTGGACCGCTGCTATGCGTCGGATAACAGGGACGATACGAAAAGCGGATTTCCGCAGTACGCATTTGCAGGATGGGCACCGGTCCAGCAGGGGTTGGTTTTCTTCCGGGAGGAGCAGCTTTACCTGTTTATGGCCGGCAAATGCCCTGTCGGAAATGGAAGTATAGGGCTTTACTATGAGATCCCGATACCCACTTCAGAAGGATATCTTCAGTTGGCTGCGCCGGCCCGGATGCTATACGGACATTTGATGGTGGGGCTGGACCCGGTAGAAAGGAATGATTCTACGGAAAACAACGTCTTCCCCCTGCATCAGACAATCTTTTGGGATCCGCAGGCCAAAACCGCCGTGTTTGATATACTGCCGCGGCCTACACACTCGAGTTAAAAAAGGGAACTATCTCGAATGAGACTGCTCCGTTTGATTTTGACTCTATTCACGGATTCCCGCCAGATGGTATTTGATCACACTGGCAGGGACAGTCAAGGATTGTACTATGAGAATCGGTGGTTTTGTATAACTGACGACAAGGGGGATAATCCCCTTTGCG
>ONWK01000171.1 GCA_900321505.1 uncultured Eubacteriales bacterium | reverse complement strand
ATCATCGGTATTGTTATAGCTTTTATGATGCAGCTGGCGCTTATGGGAGCTGCAAATATGCTTAAGGAAAAAGCACAGGAGGTGGGTGACTGCCCGATCTTTTTAGAGTGCACGGATTCTCTCAAGAACCTTGGTGTTATAGGTCTTGCTGCAGATGTCACAAATAAGGGCTTCAATACTGACGATATGCAGAAAGAGCTTGACCGTCTCACTGAATATATAAACGGCAAGAATAAAACTACCAACTAATGTATATAATGCGGCCCCGCATGTTCGGGGCCGTTTCGATTTCTGCACGATTTCGGGAGGGTATCATGATATCGTTAAAAAAAACCACTGACATTACGGATACGGACGGCATTCTCGTTACCGATCCCTATAATCTTCGCTATATCACCGGTTTCAGAGGAGGGGAGGGTATAGCTCTTTATTCCGGAGAACAGGGCGTGCTTTTTGTGGATTCAAGATATACGGAAGCCGCAATGCGTGAGACAAAGGCGGCAGGCAGCGGATTTATTGCAGTTGAATTTAACAGAGAACATCCCCTTAAGGATCTTATCACGGAAAAGCTTAAGGAGGATGACGTTAAGACTCTGGGCTTTGAAGACAGGTTCATGACCTGCAGTGAATATGTATCCTGGAAGGAGAAGCTGTCTGATTTTATCTTAAAGCCTGTGGAAGATCATCTTACAGAGCTGAGAAGGATCAAAACACCGGAGGAGCTCCGGCTTCTCAGAAAAGCCGAAGCTATAGGCGATACCGCACTCGCAGCGGTTGTGCCTCTTTTAAAAGTTGGAATGACGGAGCTTGAGGTGGCTGCGGAGCTGGAATATCAGATGAAGAAGGCTGGAGCTGAGGGCCTTTCCTTTGATACCATAGCTGCTTCCGGGCTTCACAGTGCCATGCCTCACGCCATCCCTTCCGATAAAAAGCTGGAGGAAGGGGATTTTCTTACCATGGATTTCGGCTGCAGGTATCAGGGGTATTGTTCTGATATGACAAGAACTGTTGTGATAGGACATGCGAACGAAAAACAGAAGAAGATATATAATACCGTTCTGGAAGCTCAGCTTAAGGCCATGAATGAACTTAAACCAGGTATGCGCTGCTGTGACGTGGATAAGATCGCACGTGACCATATTGAAGAAGCGGGATACGGCTCATTTTTCGGACATGGTCTGGGACATTCCGTAGGATTATATATCCATGAATCCCCGGCGCTTAATACCCGGGATGAAACTGTGCTGGAGCCGGGAATGATAGAAACGATAGAGCCGGGTATTTACATCCCCGGATTCGGCGGCGTCCGCATCGAGGATATGGGCGTTGTGACGGAAGAAGGATATGAAAGCTTTGCATCCTCACCGAAGGAACTGATCGAATTGAAGAGTACGTGAATAGTTATGATATTTATAAAAATAATGCTTGCAAAATTTAAATATTATGTTAATATATCTTTTAGCATAAGTAACTTATAGTAGAGTGGGTTCGTCGAGGACCCACTCTATTTTATAGAACAGGAGCGGTATATTGAAGGTTAAGGAGATTGAGGAAAGAACTACCGCGCTCATAATTCCGATCCTTGAAAAGGAAGGACTGGAGTTGTGGGATGTGGAATATGTGAAGGAAGGGAAGGACTATTACCTCCGCGCATATATTGATAAGGACGGCGGCGTAAATATCGATGACTGTGTAAATGTTTCAAGGGCCCTTGAAGCGGAGCTTGATAAAGAGGATTTCCTTCAGGAGGCATATACACTTGAGGTGAGTTCCCCGGGGCTTACACGCCAGCTTAAGAAGACAAATGATTTTGTCCGCTGCATAGGCAGAAGAATTGAGATAAAGACCTTTCAGCCGGTGAACGGCAGTAAGGAGTTTGAAGCAGTTCTCAGCGACGCGGATGACGAGAAGATCACGGTTGATACGGGTGAGTCTTCATTAACGATAGAAAGAAGCAACCTTGCAGGAGTACGGCTCTGCTTTGAAGAATAAAGGGTTTCTTAAAATATAAGGAGGAAAGAAACATGCAGGAGATCATTGAGGCGCTGAACCAGCTGGAACGCGAAAAAGGGATAAGCAAGGAGTTTATCATGGAGGCTATTGAAAAATCCCTTAATTCAGCCTGTGAAAAGGATTTCGGTAAGGATATCGAGTGTTCGGTGCAGATGAACCGTGAAACCGGCGAGATCAAAGTATTTGCAAAGAAGATTGTTGTTGAAGAGGTCTATGACAGCAGAACTGAAATGTCCATAGAAGATGCCAGAAAGATAGATCCGAATTACCAGAAGGATGACGAGATCCCGATCGAGATCACAACAAGGGATTTCGGAAGGATCGCAGCCCAGAAGGCTCGCGGTATCATCGTTCAGGCTATCAAGGAAGGCGAGCGTGACGCTGTATATACTCATTTCGCAAGCAAGGAGAAGGATATCATAACTGGTGTTGTTCAGAGATATGTAGGCAATAATCTCAGCATCAGCCTTGATGAACGTACGGATACGATACTTAATGAGAAGGAAATGATCCCCACCGAGTATTATCGCAGGGGCGACCGTATCAAGCTCTATGTGGTTGAGGTTAAGAAAAACCAGAAGGGCTTCCGCATTGTGGTATCACGTACACATCCTGATCTTGTAAAGAGGCTTTTTGAAAGGGAAGTTACTGAGATCGCTGACGGTATAGTTGAGATCCGGAGCATTTCCCGTGAGGCCGGTTCCAGATCAAAGATCGCTGTATGGTCAAATGATGAGAATGTAGATGCAGTCGGTTCATGCGTAGGTCTTAACGGCGCAAGAGTAAATGCTATCGTTGATGATCTCTGCGGTGAGAAGATTGATATCATTGAATGGGATCCGGATCCGGCAGTATTTATCGAGCATTCACTGTCACCTTCAAAGGTTGTTTCGGTAACCATCGGCCCTGACGGAAAATCAGCTTTGGTAGTGGTTCCGGATTACCAGCTTTCCCTTGCCATCGGTAAGGAAGGTCAAAATGCACGTCTTGCTGCAAGGCTGACAGGCTTCAAGATCGATATCAAGTCCGAGACCCAGGCTGCAGAGATGGATATGGATGCATATTACGAGGAGCTTATGGCGAAGTCCGGTTCTTCCGAAGAGTACGATGAGTACTATGATGAGGAGGAATACATAGAAGAGGAAGAGCCTGCTGCAGCAGAGCCCGCAGAGGAAGAAGCTCCTTCCGTTTCCGATACGGAAGAGCAGACTTCCGAAGAGGTTTCAGAGGAATAACATTCAGAGGTTAGCTGTAAAATGAAGAGTAAGAAGATCCCCATGCGGAGATGTATCGTCTGCGGAACAAGCCTTCCCAAGCAGGAACTGATCCGGATAGTGACCGGAGAAGATGGTGTTGTGGTTGTGGATCCCACCGGAAGAAAGAACGGAAGAGGCGCGTATATCTGCAGAAATATGGATTGTGCTGCGAAGGCAGGCAAAAAGAAGCTCATTTCCGCAGAGGCACTAGAAGCATTGGAAATGCTGATAAAGGAGTAGGACTTGGGAGAAGATCAGTTATCGCTTCTGGGTATGGCGGCAAGAGCCAGAGCCGTTACCAGCGGTGGCAGTCTAACGGAGAAGGCCATACGCTGCGGTGAAGCATATTTTGTGATAATAGCTGAAGATGCATCAGAGGGGACAAAAAAACGTATACAGGATAAATGCAGTTTTTATCATGTGCCGTATGTGTTTTGTGGAACACAAGATGACTTAGGACACAGGATTGGAAAGGAAGCCCGCAGTACGGTTGCGATACTGCAGGAGGGCTTCGCAAAAGAGTTTATAAAACGCTTCGGCATAGAGATACAGGAGGTATAACAATTGCGAGTACACGAGTACGCAAAGGAATTATCAACCGAAACAGGTAAAACGATCACCAGTTCTCAGGTTCTTACCATTCTCAGTAAGAAGAAGGAGGGGCTTAAGGCTACCAGCACCATTGATGATGAGCTGATGGCTTATGTTCGTGCGAAATTCATCAAGCCGGTGGAGAAGAAGCCGGAGCCGAATAAACATCTTAAGCCGGCGCCGAGAAAGACACAGCAGAGGCCTGAACCGCCCAGACAGAGACCCAGACGTCCCATGCCTGTGACCGGCGGACCGGTAAAGCCCAGTGAGAAGAGACCTGTAAGACCTGCAGTTAAGCGTCCGGAAGAAAATGTGCGTGTTGCGGAAACAACGCCCGTTCAGGTTAAACCGGTTGAACCGGAAGTAAAGCCGGAGGCAGCTGAGGTAAAGATAGAGACCGCAGTAACTCCTGTTGAGACCGTTACAGAGGTTACTCCTGCTGTACCTGCAGAAACTCCTGTGGAGAAAACAGAGAAAGAGACACCTGTCGCTGTTGAGGTTGAAAAGACCGAAGTTGAACAGAAGTCTCCGGAAGCGGAAACGGTGAAGGAAGAAAAGACTGAGGCGGCAGAAAAAACAGAGGTTAAGGATAATACAGAGGTAACGGAAAAGGCTGAGGATTCAGATAAGACCGAAGCTGTTGAGGAGGCTAAAAAAGAGGAACCTCAGCAGAAGCCCCAGCGTATTATTTCCAGCCCGATACAGGAGCAGCAGCGCCCGGTTAAGATCCTGGATGCAAAGACTATAGCTGAACGTGTAGCCGCAAGCCAGAGCCGGCGTGAAGCTTCAAGAAAGGATAAGGCTGCCGACGGTTCACGCCAGGACGGCAGAAGAAATGACGGAAAGAGACCGGACCGCGGACCGAGACCGGAAGGCCGTGACAACAGAGACGGCAGAGGACCCGGAAGACCGGAAGGGCGTCCCGATAACCGCGGAAGAGATGACAGGAGAGACGGACGTGACGGAAGAGACGGACGCGACGGAAGAGACGGACGTGACAGCAGGGACGGAAGATCATCTCAGGATCAGCGTTTTGCAGGCAGAGGCAGCCGTAATGACAGGTCGGCAGCTCCCGTTGCAGATGCTCCCGCTGAGAAGTTCGGCAAGGACCGCAGAGACCGTCATGAGAAGAACCGTCAGGATAAGGATAAATTCGACAGAAAAGAGAGCAGAGAGCGTCTGGAACCCAAGTCACGTGAGGAATTGCGCGGCAAGAAGAACCAGAAGCAGGACAAAAAGCCGCAGGGTAAGCCCGCAGCGCCTGCTCCGAAGGTGCCTGAAGAGCCTGTGATCAGAAATATCACACTTCCTGAGACACTTACCCTTAAGGAACTGGCTGATAAGCTTAAACAGCCTGTAAATGCCATGATAAAGAAGCTTTTCATGGAAGGAAAGATGGTAACTGTAAATACTGAGCTTTCCTTTGAAGATGCATCCATGATAGCTCTGGAATATAATTTCATCGCTGAGGAAGAGGAGAAGATCGACCTCGTCGAGGAGGCTATCCGTGATATAGAGGATCCTGAGGACTCACTTACTCCGCGTCCGCCGGTTGTCTGCGTTATGGGACATGTTGACCATGGTAAAACCTCACTTCTGGATGCAATCCGTAACTCCTCCATTACTCAGGATGAGGCGGGAGGAATCACGCAGCATATCGGTGCTTATGTTGTTAAGGCAAATGATCAGCGTATCACCTTCCTTGATACCCCGGGACATGAGGCCTTCACAGCCATGCGTCTCCGCGGAGCACAGGCTACGGATATCGCGATCCTTGTTGTCGCAGCAGACGACGGTGTCATGCCGCAGACAGTTGAGGCTATAAACCATGCCAAGGCTGCAGGCATTGAGATCATCGTTGCTGTTAATAAGATAGATAAGCCCAGCGCAAATGTCGAGCGTGTAAAGCAGGAGCTTATGGAGTACGGCCTTGTAGCAGAGGAATGGGGCGGAAGCACCATATTCTGTCCGGTATCAGCTCATACTCATGAAGGTATCTCAAACCTTCTTGATATGATCCTTCTTACCGCCGAGGTCCTTGAGCTTAAGGCAAATGCAAACCGCCGTGCCCGTGGTGTTGTTATTGAGGCACGTCTTGACCGCGGCCGCGGTGCTGTAGCCACACTGCTTGTACAGAAGGGTACGCTTCATGTGGGTGACTTTGTAGCCATCGGTGAAGTTAACGGCCGTGTTCGTGCAATGCTTGACCATAAGCAGAGAAATGTAAAAGAAGCAACACCGTCTACACCTGTTGAGATCATCGGTCTTTCAGGCGTACCGAATTCAGGAGATACATTTATCTCGACAGATACAGAGAAGGAAGCACGTTCCATCAGTGAAGCATATATTACAAGAGGTAAGGAGAATCTGCTTGCCGATACCAAGTCGAGAATGTCTCTGGATGATCTCTTCAACCAGATGCAGGAGGGCAATCTTAAGGAGCTTAAGCTTGTCATCAAGGCTGATGTTCAGGGCTCGGTTGAGGCTGTTAAGCAGAGCCTTCTCAAGCTTTCAAATGATGAGATAGTTATCAAATGCATCCACTCGGGTGTCGGTGCGATCAATGAATCCGACGTTACCCTTGCATCCGCATCAGGCGCCATCATCATCGGCTTCAACGTACGTCCTGATGTACAGGCTAAGCAGCTGTCGGATGAAGAAAAGGTAGATGTACGTCTTTACAAGGTTATCTACAATGCCATAGACGATATTGAATCCGCTATGAAGGGTATGCTTGATCCTATCTTTGAGGAGCGTATCACCGGACATGCGGAGGTACGTCAGGTTTACAAGGCATCAGGCATCGGCTCCATCGCCGGAAGCTATGTACTTGACGGTGTTATCGAGCGCGGAAGCTCTGCAAGGATCACCCGTGACGGAGAGCAGATCTTCGAGGGTAAGATCTCTTCGCTTAAGCGCTTTAAGGATGATGTTAAGGAAGTCCGTACCGGTTATGAATGCGGTATGGTATTTGATGGACATAATGACCTGGCAGAAGGCGATCTGATCGAGATATATAAGATGGTCGAGGTGCCCAGGTAAGGGAGAAATGATATGCGGTCAAATACACACGGGGCCTCAAGGGTCTCAAATGATGTTAAACGCTCCCTGAGCCGTATCATTTCCGAACTGAAGGATCCCAGGATAGGTATGATGACATCCGTCACACGCTGTGAAGTGACAAGGGATCTGAAGGAATGCAAGGCATATATCAGTGTGCTGGGAAATGTTGAAGAGACCATGGAGGGACTGGAGAGTGCAAAGGGATTTATCAGAAAATCCCTTGCTTCTTCCCTTAATCTCAGAAATACACCGGAGCTTCATTTCGTTCCGGATACATCCATCGCATATGGCGTGGATATGTCGAGAAGGATCGATGAAGTTATAGCACATGATCAGGAGCATCACACTGAAGCTGACAATGAATTGCCGGACGAGGAATGATTCTATGGAAAATGAAGCTAGAGAAAAGGGTAAGCTGTTAAGACAGATGATAGATGCTGCAGACAGCATCTGTATCATCGGACATATCCGGCCGGACGGAGACTGCGTAGGCTCCACACTGGGTATGTACAATTACATAAGCGATAATGCTCCCGGCAAGACTGTGGATGTATATATGGAAAGCTTTGCCGCACCCTTCAGATTTCTTAACGGAGCGAGGAAGGTTAAGCACGAACCCCAGGGAAAGCATTATGATTTGGCTATTTCACTGGATGTATCGGATGTTGAAAGGCTCGGAAAATTCAAGGATATGTATATGTCCGCCATTTCCACGGTCTGCATCGACCATCATGTGAGCAATCCGGGCTTCGGAGATCTCACCTGGATCCGTCCCAAGGCATCCAGTACCTGTGAGGCTATCACTGAGCTTATCGATCCGGACAAGATCAGTCTGAATACGGCAAGCTGTCTTTATACCGGTATAGTTCATGATACGGGAGTTTTCAAATACAGCTGTACAGGACGTTATACGATGGAAATAGCCGGAATGTTTCTGGAAAAGGGCGTTGACGGCAATTATATCATCGACGAAACATTCTATAAAAAGACTTATAAGCAGAACCTGCTCATGGCAAAGACCGTGCTTGAATCAGTTCTTTATGATGACGGAAAGATCATTTACGGTCATATCTCCAAGGATACACTTAAGGAATTTAAGGCAAATGTAACCGATACAGAGGGCATAGTTGAGCAGCTTCGTCTGACTGAGGGAGTAGAGATAGCTATTTTCTCCTATCAGCTCACAAAGAAGAATTACAAATTCAGCCTGCGCGCAAAGGATTATGCAGATGTAAACAAGATTGCCACAGCCATGGGCGGAGGCGGTCATGTTAAGGCTGCCGGCTTTGATGCAACAGGCAATCGTAAGGATATCCTTGAGCAGGTGATAAGACTTGCAAGAGAACAGCTGAAATAGGTAGGACAATGGTTCAGGGCGTAGTAGTTGTAAATAAAGAGCGTGACTTTACATCCTTTGATGTGGTAGCAGTATGCCGCAGGATATTCGGCCAGAAGGCGGTTGGACATACCGGCACCCTGGATCCCATGGCGGAGGGTGTACTCCCGGTCTGTCTCGGGCGTGCTACAAAGCTGACTGACATGCTCATTTCCGCAGAAAAGAGTTATCTGTGTGAAATGGAACTGGGACGCGCTACTGATACCGA
This sequence comes from uncultured Eubacteriales bacterium, assembly GCA_900321505.1. Classification (GTDB taxonomy): domain Bacteria; phylum Bacillota; class Clostridia; order Lachnospirales; family Lachnospiraceae; genus Eubacterium_Q. Next base: position 5,545 of record ONWK01000171.1, on the reverse strand, counting down.
TGATTCTACGGGTAATGAAATATCACGTGCTGATCCGGATATTCTGAATAATGTGACGGAAGAGGATGTGAAAACTGTACTGGCATCCTTCGTGGGTGATAATATCCAGGTGCCGCCAAGATATGCTGCCATTAAGATCAATGGTAAAAAACTCTATGAGTATGCAAGAGAGGGCGCGGAGATAGATGTTCCAGGCAGACCGGTGAGTATCTATGCCATAACCATACGGGAAATGCGGCTGCCTTTCATAAGCTTCCATGTTCACTGTTCAAAGGGAACCTATATCAGAAGCCTTTGCAGGGATGTGGGACAGAAGCTGGGAACCGGTGCCGTAATGACCGGACTTGTCAGGGAGGAATCTGCGGGCTTTACACTTTCGGATTCACGCAGCCTGAAGGAACTGGAACAGCTTAAAGAGGAAGGAAGGCTGAACGAGGCAGTCCTTCCCATGGATTCGCTTTTGTCCGGATTTCCGGCGCTTGATATCAGCCCGGAGGGAGAGAAGCGTCTCAGAAACGGTAATCCGCTTCTGAAAGAGGATGTAGGTACGGATGAGCTAAGTGACGGTCAGATATACAGGATATATCTCTCCGGACAGCTCGCTGCACTTTACAGCTGGGATGAGAATAAAAAGCAGCTCAGAAATAAGAAAATGCTTACAGATTTTATCTGATAAAAAGGTCACAGAGGAGCAGAGTTTTGTCAGTAGTAACTATAGGAAAATTCGATGGATTTCATCTCGGACACAGACTGCTTCTGGAAAAACTCAAAGAGCTTGCAGGAGATCATGAAAAAGCCGCTGTCCTGCGTATCCTTACACCGGGGAAGAAGCTCCTTTCACATGACGAAATGACTGAGATCCTGTCAGAATATGGAAATCCCGAGATGACTGAACTGGAGTTTACTCCTGAATTTGCCGGTATCACTGCCGGTGCATTTGTTCGAGATACACTTGTAAAATGCTTCGGTGTCCGTGAAGTAATAGTAGGTAAGGATTTCCGCTTCGGAAAAGACAGAGCAGGTGATGTGGAGACGCTAATAAGCCTTGGCAGGGAATATGGCTTTGGTGTTACTGCCGTTGATAAGCTTTCTCTGGAAGGCGAGGTAGTGAGCTCCAGCAGGATCAGAAGCTGCCTTTCTGAAGGCAATGTAAAAACAGCAGGCCTGCTGCTGGGACAGGACATAGCATATTCCGGGATAGTACAGCATGGAAAGCAGCTTGGAAGGACTATAGGTTTTCCCACCATCAATCTTTTTGCTCCTGAGGATAAGCTCCTTCCGCGTTTCGGGGTATACAGATCCATAGTTGAAATGGACGGAAATACATACAGAGGACTTACGAATATCGGGTTAAGACCTACTGTAGAGAACAGTCCTACAGCAACGGTTGAGACCTTCATGAAGGATTATTCCGGAGATGCCTACGGCCATAATGTAAGGGTCATTCTTGTGGATTTTCTGCGGCCGGAGAAGCATTTCACATCGCTGGATGAATTGGTTGACAGCATGAAAAAAGACTTGAAATATATCTGAAAAAGGGCTATATTTATAGAGTTGAATTCGGCTTCCGAAGGAGACATATAAGCGCCTGTAGCTCAGTGGATAGAGCAGTGGCCTCCGGAGCCACGTGCGTAGGTTCGATTCCTATCAGGCGCATGAGAAGGGTCTCATGGACGGGATGTCCCTGAGACCCTTTCCTTATAAATCTACCGTATGATTAGATCATTACGAGGGGGTAATATGAGTCAGAAAAGAAGAACACGTGCAGAACAGGTTCGCCTGAAAAGACTGCTGCTTATCATATGGGCAGTATTTCTTCTGCTGGTCCTGGGAGTGATCGTCCTTCTTATCCTCAATAAGGATTCCCTTATGGAAGATCTGGGAATGAAGAAGGATACCATATATGCCGAAAATGCGGATCCGGATATAAACAAGCTTGTATCCGATTACTATGCTGCCTATGCCGCATGCGATCAGAAGGCACTGCAGTCCATGGTCACCGATCCGTCGCTTTTTGACGATATGTCCATAGTTGAAAAAAAGGCCGATGTGGTTACGGCCTATAATAATCTTAAGATTTACACCATCCTCGGACTTAAGGATGGAGAGACGGTTGCATATGTGCTTACTAACATTTCAATCGCAAATGTAGTTTCACAGCCTCTTGATATCATCCGTCCGCCGCTTTATATCGTGAAGAAGGGTGGTAAATGTCTGATTGATAATTCGACTCTCAGCACGGAGATCCTGAATTATATCAATTCACTGGATCAGAAGGAAGACATTGTGGCACTGATGAAGCTTGTGAGAGAAGATCAGGAAAAATGTCTTGCCGAGGACGAAACCTTCAGGAATTTCTATGACCGGCTGAATCAGAACGGTTCATCCTCGGGAAACTGACCGGGAAGAAGCTCCACATTTACTCCGCGTGTAGGTACCGGGGTGGAGAACACTATCTGTGTTTCGGTCTTCCCGAAGGTCTGAAGTCTTCCGATAAAGCTGTCAAGCTCCTGAGTGCTGGGGAACCATACCTTCATATGCATGGAGAAAGCACCGGTAACACAGTCACATTCCAGAACATTCGGACAGGATTCGATGAAGGGATAGAATTCAGCCTTTTGCTTCGGATCAAGAGTCATATTGATATATGCTTTGATATGATATCCCAGTGAGAAGGGGTCTATCTCGGCATGATAGCCGCTGATTATGCCTTCCTTCTCAAGACGCTCAAGTCTTGCGGAAACTGCGGGAGAAGAAAGAAAAACCTGGCTGGCCAGATATTTCAACGGATAACGAGCATTTTCCTGCAGCAGTGAGAGTAGTTTCTGATCAATCCTGTCCATGACTGTTACCTCTGTTCCTTTAACCGGATACCGGATCCGGTATATGAGTTGAATAAGATTTTTAGCGGTTTTACCTTAAATAATTAAATGATTTTGCGTATTCACTTCATTATTATATAGTGAATCGTTTTTTTTTACAAGGTTTTTTTAAAAAAGTTAAGGTGATGATATGGAAATCCGGATAAATAAATATATAAGTGAATCGGGTATTCTTTCCAGAAGAAAAGCAGATGCGGCCATTCTTGCAGGAGAGATAATGATCAATGGGATCGTGGCGGAACCCGGTATGAAGGTAAAACCCGGAGACACTGTCACGTGGAAGGGAAGGCCTGTTGAGGCGGAAAAGGTTACAAGGGTATTTGCATATTATAAACCCATGGGCCTGGTCTGTACCGCAAAGGAAGCGGATAAGGACAGTATTTTTAATACATTGGAGCTGCCGGTACCATGTATGTACGTCGGCAGGCTGGATAAGGATTCCCAGGGACTTCTGCTGCTTACAACCGACGGAGATCTGTCCAATAATATCCAGAAGGCAAGAAATCATCATGAAAAGGAATATGTTGTCCGTGTCGATAAGCCGGTGACTGCAGATTTTCTGAATAAGATGAGCAGCGGAGTGGAAATACTTGATACGGTGACCAGGCCATGTAAGGTTATACGTCAGGGACAGAACAGCTTCAGGATCATACTGACACAGGGACTTAACCGCCAGATCAGAAGGATGTGTGATGCCCTTGGTTACAGGGTGGTTTTTCTGAAGAGAATACGTGAGATGAACATCCGCCTTGGTGAGATGAAACCCGGTGAGTTCAGGGAAGTTGAGGGAGATGAGCTCAGAAAGCTGATCATTTCCTGTCAGTCTGATGTAAAGGATAAAAAGTAATGGGGAATAACAGTATTGATAATACCGCAGCCATCAGCCGTATGCGTGAACTGGCTGCCATACTCTCAGAGGCTTCCAAAGCTTATTACATGGAAGACCGCGAGGTAATGAGCAACTTCGAATATGACAGGCTTTACGACGAACTGGTAAAGCTTGAGGAAGAGACAGGAACAGTCCTGGCCGGAAGTCCCACTCAGAAGGTTGGATACGAGGTGGTAAGCTCTCTTCCAAAGGAAGCTCATCCCGCGCCCATGCTGTCACTGGATAAAACAAAGAGTGTAGATGATCTTGTTGCATGGCTTGGTAACCATGAGGGAGTTCTTTCCTGGAAACTGGATGGACTTACGGTTGTGCTAACTTACGAGAACGGCGAACTGGTCAAGGCCGTAACCCGCGGGAATGGAGAGATCGGAGAGGTCATCACTCCAAATGCCCGTGTATTTATTAATGTCCCGAAGAGGATAGCCCTTAAGGAACGGCTTTCAATACGCGGTGAGGCCATCATTTTCTATTCGGATTTCGAAAAGATAAATGAAAGTATTCCGGATATGGATGCAAAATACAAGAACCCGCGAAATCTCTGCAGCGGTTCGGTGCGTCAGCTGAACAGTGAGATCACGGCTCAGCGTTCCGTGAGATTTTACGCTTTTTCAATGGTGGAGCCGGAAGCGGAGGAATTAAAAGCAGTAGTGGGCAAAACCATGGACGCGCGTTTTAAATATCTGCAGTCCCTTGGTTTTGACACCGTGGAATACCGTATGGTAACGGCAGAAACACTTCCGGATGCGGTAAAGGATTTTTCCGATGCCGTTTCGGACAATGATTTTCCGTCAGACGGTCTGGTGCTTTCATTTGATGATATTGAATATGGAATATCATTAGGCAGAACTGCGAAATTTCCAAGGAATGCCATAGCATTCAAATGGCAGGATGAAGAAGCGGAGACCACATTGCTTACGATAGAATGGAGTCCGTCGCGCACCGGTCTGATCAATCCGATAGCAGTTTTTGAACCGGTAGAGCTTGAAGGAACAGTTGTCCAGAGGGCTTCCGTACATAATATCAGCATCATGCGTGAACTGGCACTGGGTATCGGCGACAGGATACGCGTATACAAAGCCAACATGATCATTCCTCAGATATCGGAAAACCTTACAGGATCGGGCGTGCTTTCGATCCCGGATACCTGTCCCGCCTGCGGAGGACCTACGGAGATCAGGAATGAAAATGATACAGAAACTCTTTACTGTCCGAATCCGGAATGCCCGGCAAAGGATCTGAAAAGATTCTCACTTTTTGTTTCAAGAAATGCGATGAATATCGACGGCATTTCCGAAGCTACTCTTGAAAGATTCCTGGAAAAAGGCTTTCTGACAAAGCTTCCGGATCTCTATCATCTGGACAGATTCAAAGATGATATAATCGCAATGGACAAGCTGGGTCAGAAATCATATGATAACCTGATAAAAGCTGTCGATGCATCAAGGAATGCCGGCCTGGCGCAGCTGATATACGGACTGGGTATCCCAAATGTGGGACTTTCCAATGCAAAGCTTATAGTAAAACATTTCGACCAGGATCCTGAAGCCTGCATGAATGCTCCCTATGAAGAGCTTTGTGAGATTGACGGTATCGGAGATGTTATAGCTGAAAGCTATGTGGCATTTTTCAGGGATGCAGACCGCAGATCGGAGGTTGAAGAGCTGTTAAAGGAGCTTACGCTTGTAAAGGAGGAGAGCAGTCTTCCCCAGGAACTCAAAGGAATGACATTTGTTATTACCGGAAGTCTTACCACATATCCCAACCGTGATGCCCT